>DATMLR010000498.1:0-2808 GCA_035570015.1 Puia sp. | reverse complement strand
TGAAGGACGAATTCGTCGATCAGCAGCTGGCCATATAACTGAACCGAATGACCGATATTGATCTTGCCGTCCAGTCCGGCCGTTGTCTTGTCCGGACTGCCGTTCTGCTGCTGAGCGGAGACCAGGAAGATGACGGGGTTGAGATAAGAGATGGCATAGCCATCGGTGCGGGTGAAGATGACATTTTCAAACAAGCCGATTGTCATCCAGGGGAAAGCGTTGATGCTGAGATGGTGGGTAACGCCATATTTTTGAGGATAGATATAATTCGAATCGTTGACCAGGTGTTGGTCGACCAGCTGCATATATATCACTTCATAATTCAGTTTCCAGACCCTTGTATTGATCTTGATGAAGCTGTAGGGTGCGGCATAATCGCTTAGGAAGAGGCTGCGATAACCGTCGCCAATGAAATTTTTATCATACCCCACCTGGATGTCGAAATACTTCAACGCATTGAAATAGATCGAAGCCCGGTTATCGAAATAGTCATAAGCGTCTTTTTTGAAAGACTGCCAGTAACCGTCGCCGGGAACGGCCTTGAACTGCACTGCCCGCTGCTGGAAAAAGGTCGGACCTCTTTCCTGGTCGTCGGTGATAAAGGCCGAGAAGCCCAATTTACCGCCGATCATCCCGCGGAGGGTGAGCCCTTTTGCGTTCAGGAAAACACGTTCATTATTGCCGGTCTCGATGGATTGCGTCTCTTCGACGGCCGGATCGATGGCCAGGAAGAAGTCGGGCTCGTTCACCTCGTAGAAATTTGCTTTCTCGGTATAGAAGGTATTGAACCAGGGTGTTTTGCTGGCAAAACTGTCTTTGTTGACCCGGGTCCATTCGATATTGTTGAGCAGCAGGGAATGAAGCATCGCCTGGTCAACCCGGGAAAGATGGTAATCTTCGTCGTAGGGATAATGCTTACTCAGGGAATCGGCCATCTCCGCCATTTGTACCGCAATCTTGCGGCTGATCGGTCTGTCAGAACTGAAGTTCAGGCTGGGATTGGTTTGCTGGAGGATCTGCATCCGGTCCAGGAAATGCTCGTAGGCGGAGCCCTGGGGAAGGAAGCTGGATTGGGAAAAGCCAACCGCCGGCAGAAGGAAAAGTGTTGCTCCTAAAATTATCTCCCGTCTTAGAAGGGTTTTAATAAATTGCATCATAAAGGGTTCTTCAAATTGGACGATCAATTTTCTCTATGCGTAATTATCTGATCAGGAACGTATCTATAGTCAACGAAGGTAGGATTAGTACGGGAGATTTGCTAGTTAAAAAAGGTCGGATCGAAAAGATCGGGTCAAACCTCCGGCCCGCTTTTGCGGTTACGGAGATCAACGGTGATGGAAAACATTTATTGCCCGGCGTGATCGATGATCAGGTTCATTTCAGGGAGCCGGGGCTAACGCATAAGGCTACCATTTATACGGAGGCAAAGGCGGCGGTGGCCGGGGGTGTCACTTCATTCATGGAAATGCCCAATACGATCCCGCCGGCATTTACCCAGGAATTGCTGGAGGACAAGTATGCGATCGGCGCCCGGAGCTCGCTGGCCAACTACTCCTTTTATATGGGCACGTCGAACGATAATGCCGAGGAAGCGCTCCGGACCAATGAGAAGCGGCGGGATGTCTGCGGCATCAAGATCTTCATGGGGTCTTCCACAGGCAATCTGCTGGTCGACAATTATCTCACGCTGGACCGGCTCTTCCGCGACAGCGAGGTACTGATCGCTACGCATTGTGAGGATGAGAAGATCATCCGGCAAAACCTGGAGCGGCTGAAGCGGGAAGGGCGGGAACTGGTAGCGGCCGACCATCCGCTCATCCGGGATGCCGAAGCCTGTTTCGAATCTTCGCTGACAGCCATCCAGTTTGCCAAAAAGTACAATAGCCGGCTGCACGTCTTTCACCTGAGCACCGAAAAAGAGATGCAGCTGTTCACCAATCTGCTTCCGCAGCAGGAGAAGCGGATCACGGCAGAGGTATGTGTGCATCATTTGCATTTTACGGCTGATGACTATGCCCGGCTGGGAAACAAGATCAAATGCAATCCGGCGATCAAGGCACCGCAAAACCGGGAGGCGCTGTGGACGGCGCTACTCGATGACCGGTTGGACCTGATCGCAACGGACCATGCCCCCCATACGCTGGAGGAGAAATCGGGCCCCTATGAAAAAGCGCATGCCGGGCTGCCGCTGGTACAGCATTCGCTTTTGCTCATGCTGCATTATGTGCGGGAAGGAAGGATCAGCCTGGAAAAGGTCGTGGAGAAGATGAGCCATTCGGTTGCCGTCTGCTTCCGGATCGCGGAACGGGGATATATCCGGGACGGATACTTCGCGGACCTGGTGCTGGTCGATCTCAATCGGCCTTCAACCGTCGAGCCCGGCAATATCTTATACAAATGCGGCTGGAGCCCGCTGGAGGGATTCGGGTTCCCAGCCACGGTGACCCATACCTTCGTAAATGGTCACCTGGTCTATGGAAATGGGGTATTCGATGAATCTCAATGGGGCCAGCGGTTACGGTTCGACCGGTAAACCGGGGCAGCCTGCACAATTGCGATATTATGGAAATCGACAATACTACATACGAGGACCTGGCCCTTTTCAGCCGTCACGAAGAATATTCCCTATTCCACAAGCTGAATTTTACGCGGACACAATCCGGCAGGGACCTGTTGCTGGAACTATTCAACAACCCCCTTGGCAAGCTGGAGGACATCCATGCCACACAGCATGTCCTGCGGCTGATCCTGGAAAAGGTAGACCAATGGCCTGTCTCCATCAGCAACGGAACGATCATGGTGATGGAG
>DATMLR010000497.1:0-5316 GCA_035570015.1 Puia sp. | reverse complement strand
CCACCGACAGTACTTCGCTGATCATGAGCGATGGAACTTCTAACCTGACCTATCTCGACCCGGCGAGTCTCAAGCCGGTCAAAGTGCTGGCCGTCACACTCAACGGCGTTCCGCTGGATAGTCTGAACGAACTCGAGTATTTTGGCAAATTTATTTATGCCAATCGCTTTACTCAGACATACCTGGTAAAAATTGACCCCGTCAATGGGAAGGTCGTAGGCAAGCTGGATCTAACGTCGCTGGTCGAAGAGGAAAAGAATCGGAATCCCCGCTGTGATGTGCTGAACGGGATCGCGTATGATCCGTCTACCGATAGAGTCTTTGTAACGGGCAAACTGTGGGCGAATATTTATGAGATCGTGTTCAGTCACTAGAAAACCACGTCAATTTATATGCGTACTATTATTCTTCTGATTGCCGGCAGCTTGCTGCTCTCGGATAGCAGTTGCCATACGCCGACCGGTTCGCCTTCCACAGGACCGGACAGCATTGCGCGAATAGAGTTATATGACCCCAGCGCCGCGGGCATTATCGACAGCAACGCAGTGGTCGAAGTCATCGGTCACCACTATAAATGGTCGGAAGGTCCGATCTGGGTGCCATCGAAGCAGATGCTGCTCTTCTCGGCGGTGCGGGAGAACACGATCTTTCGCTGGAGCGGTGTTGATACGCCGGTCCCTTATCTTACGCCTTCCGGCTATACCGATACGGCTTTCCGGGATGGGGAGAATGGCTCGAACGGGTTGACTTTAGACCGCGAAGGCCGGTTATTGCTTTGCCAGTCGGGCAACCGGCAGGTAGTGCGTCTCGACGCGCCGCTCGATTCGCCAAAACCTGTATTCACCGTCCTGGCGGCGAATTACCAGGGGAAGAAATTCAATAGCCCAAATGACATCATTGCAGACAGTAAGGATAATATTTACTTTACCGATCCGATCTACGGGTTACCCAAGCATGAGAATGATCCCACCCGGGAACTGAAATTTGAGGGGGTGTATAAGATTGCACCCGATGGTAAGCTGAGTTTGCTGATCGACAGCATTTCCCGGCCGAATGGGATTGCACTCTCGCTGGATGAGAAGATCCTGTATGTCGGCAGTAGCGATGACACGCATACGCATTGGGATGCGTTTCAGCTGGACAGCGGCGGCGCCATCCGAAGCGGCGGCCTTCTCCTCGACGGTGCACCGCTTAAAGCGAAAGCAGCGGTCAAACAGGGTGCGGATGGATTTAAGATCGACCGCTTTGGCAATTTGTTTGCGGCGGGGCCGGACGGAGTAAATATCATCAGTCCGGCGGGGAAGCTGCTGGGGTTGATCCGGATTTATAACCGCCCGGCTTCGAATTGCGCGTTTAATGAGGCGAAGGATGTACTATATATTACCGCGTCGGATGAGGTGTTGAGGGTTAAGATACGATAACGACTATTTGGTACCAAGTCAATAACTTTTAGCCTGAATTGATATAATCCATCGTATTTTTGAAATAATCATTAAACCGAATGGCTAAAGGTCCAAATACCCCAAAAAGCCATGGCAAATCGATCCCTCAATCGATGTGAACGTGGTTAGTCTCGAAGACGTAAAGTTGATCTTCTCACAAGCGGAAAAGAGATTGGATGACACCGTAAAAACGGGTGAGAGCATCGCATCGAAGACCATGACAGTGGTCGGGCTTTTGACGGGCGTGCTCATCGCATTGTGCGGATATACAATTTCCAACTGGAATGATGATGAGCCGCTTGGAAGCAAGGTATGGGTGGCTATCATCGGCAGCGTCTACATCGTGAGCCTCTTCTTTTATATGCTCAAAAATGTGCTGCCGAACCGGTACTTTGTCTTGGGCTCCGAACCGAATGAATTAATGATCTCGTCCTTTTTCGCGAATAGTGTTCAGCAAGGCAAAATCTCGGTGTTTCTTTATATGAGCGAGATCGAAAATTATGACTGGCGTATTCAGCGAAATCTGGAATTAAACGAGCAGCGATGGAATAAATATCGTCGGTCGGTAATCTTTTTGCTGCTCCTACCCGTTTTTCTTGGAATTGCTTATGGAATAATGCAATGGCTTTTTTGAACAATTTCGGCGAGAGCTAAATCTTCCCCTCTTTCAATGTACGCTCCGTCGAAGTATTGGCTGTCGGTCGTTGAATGGTTTGATTACCCGACTGTATAGGCTGTTGCCCATTAGCTGGAGCAGCGGAGACAAGTGTTGTATTTGTGGTAGATGCCATCAACACAAAGATAAGAAAAATTTGAAAGTCAATCATTTGGATTGGCAACGAAGGTGGCTCTCCTCAAAGAATTGATTGCCAAGGTAAAACGTTGGCTAGCAATGTACATGACGCGAGATTATGTTTCTTCGGTCTGTGGAAAACCCGTCTTTTCACGTCTCCTTAGAATGAGCAAGAGAAAACTATACTATGTCCCGGGTCTGATCAGCCTCCTGGGATTGCCCGTTCTGTTGTATTTCCTTGGGCCGCGGGACCCCGCTATCCAGACCGCGATAAAAATTTCCGTCCCCTCTGATGACACCAAGCCAGATCCTCCGGGTTTCGTGCGGTTTACAAGGCGTAATATCTACCGTTCGCTAAAGCAGAAGAAGATCGTAAGTGTCAATTTGGACGACGTCTCTCCAGATAATATTGACCAGCTTTACCGGTTTCGGCATCTCAAGAAAATGGATTTTATCTCCAACGAGATCGGTCGCCTTCAATTCACCCATGATACAAACAGTGTCTTTAAGATCGAATTCGGCAACTACTGTACTTATGGTGATTTTGTTTGCGTGCTAAACCTAACCCGTTTGTATGATGTAAAACGGTTTGTATTTATAGACGACGCCTACTATATTTTAGCAACCCCGCCGCCCCAGCCTGACCCGATGCTTGACATAAAGGTGGACCAACCAAATGATGTTGTCTATGGCCCCGGGCCCACCGCAAGAAACGAACCTTCTCAATGGGAGCTTTTTAAGGTCGTGTTCGCAGAGTGGTGGGAAAAGACAATCTTAATTATCAAAAGAAACCATATCTATGTCCTTGGCTTTCTTCTTTTGATCATCATTCCCACGATTGTCCGACTGCATAAAAAAATCTTCCCTAACCCAAAAAAGACGGCTATATTTAGGCAAACGAACTGACGATGAAGTTTCTGTCCCTGGCACCTTTCGTTCCCTCAGGCAGCAAGTATGAAGAATCAAAGGAGCTTTTTCAGGAGCTGGGGTTTACCCTG
This sequence comes from Puia sp., assembly GCA_035570015.1. Lineage (GTDB taxonomy): Bacteria > Bacteroidota > Bacteroidia > Chitinophagales > Chitinophagaceae > Puia. Next base: position 2,083 of record DATMLR010000497.1, on the reverse strand, counting down.
AATTGGGATTCAGGCGGCATGGCCGGTTTCGCCGCCGACGGCTGCAATTTCATTTTACAAAAGTTCGACCGGAAAGAATTCGCGGATAATTTCATGCTATCAGTCCGTGTCACCAGCGCAGAAGAATTCCGGAATATGGTGCTCGAAAAGAATCTGCCGGAGCGGTTCGGGATCCGGATCGGCCAGGTCACGCCGCAGCCTTATGGTAAAGAAGTAAACATTATCGATATCGCCGGCGTTTGCTGGCATTTTGTTGAATAAAGTATGAAAATGAAGTTACTATTTCTCCAACTGGGATTGATAGGATCGATCGGACTCCAAGCCCAATCCCCGGATTACAAAGTCTATGCAATCCGCTTTGCATCCATGGCGCACCCGGCGGCCATCTCCGCCTTTGCAGACACAGGCCCGAACACCGATAGCGTCAACATGGCCTTCAGCATCTGGCTCATAAAAGGCGACAACGGAAAAAATATTCTCGTCGATGCGGGTTTTCAAAACGACATCGAAGATGCAAAGTATTTCGATCTCGTAAATTATATCCGTCCCGATTCGGTGCTGGCGAAAGTGGGGTTGAAACCGGGAGATATAACAGACATTATTCTCAGCCATCCCCACTGGGACCATATCGACGGAGTCGGGCTTTTCCCCAAGGCGCACATCTGGATCCAGAAGGAGGATTACAATTATTTTGTCGGCGCTGCCTGGGCGACTGACAGTACACACGGGGGCTTTGATAAACGGGATGTCCGGACGATGGTCGAGCTGAATATGGCGCAGCGGGTCACGCTCGTTGACGGCGATAACAAGGAGATCATTCCGGCCATCAGAGTTTACACCGGCTCCCGGCATACTTTCAATTCCCAATACGTGGTCGTTCAAACAAGATCGAAAAATATCGTTCTCGCCTCCGACAACATCTGGATCTATTACAGCCTCGACCACATGGTACCGGCATCCAAAGGCGGAACCCTCGATCCAGCCGGTTACGTTCGCGCGATGCAGCGCATGAAAACGCTGGCCACTTCCCCAAAATATATCATCCCCGGTCATGACGCAAAAGTCTTTACGATATTCCCCTCGGTGACGGATGGGGTCGTCGAAATCGAATAGCTATCTGCACATGAATAAAAACTCCACGTATCTCCCATCAAAAAGCCACTATGAAATTCTCGACGGACTGCGCGGTGTAGCGTCGGTCGCAGTGGTTATCTTCCATATCTTTGAAACATTCACGGGCGGCAATCGCTTCATCCAGATCATCAATCACGGGTATCTGGGGGTAGATTTCTTCTTTCTGCTGTCGGGCTTTGTTATCGCCTATTCCTATGATGACCGCTGGGGTAAGATGACGCAATGGGACTTCTACAAGCGTCGGCTTATCCGGTTACAGCCGATGGTCATCATGGGCTCGCTCATCGGCGCGGCACTATTCTACCTCCAGCCTTCGGTAGTATTCCCGCTCATCGCCGGGACACCGGTCTGGAAGATGCTGCTCATCATGGTGATCGGCGCTACGCTAATCCCGATACCTATCTCCTGGGATATCCGGGGATGGCAGGAAATGCATCCGCTGAATGGCCCTGCCTGGTCGCTCTTCTTCGAATACATCGCCAATATTCTGTACGCGGTAGTTATCCGGCGATTCTCGAAATGGGGGCTTGGGATCTTCGTCTTTCTGTCGGCTTGTCTGCTGGTGCAGTATACGGTATGGGGCCCGCAGGGGGACCTGATCGGCGGCTGGTCGCTGAACGCCACGCAGCTGTATATCGGGTTCACTCGGCTGCTCTATCCATTTTTTGCCGGGGTGCTCCTGTGCCGGATGGGGAAGCTGATCCATATTAAAGGCGCCTTTGGCATTTGCAGCCTGCTGATCCTGGTCATTTTCTGTGTCCCGCGGATCGGCGGGAGTACGCAGCTCTGGATGAATGGGCTGTATGAATCGGTCAGTATCATCTTCTTCTTCCCACTGATCGTCGCTATCGGAGCGGGAGGGCATATTGCCTCAAAACGAGCGGCCCGCGTCTGTAAGCTGCTCGGCGATATTTCCTATCCCCTTTATATTACCCATTATCCGCTGATC
>DATMLR010000496.1:0-11755 GCA_035570015.1 Puia sp. | reverse complement strand
GCTAATGATATGAATTCGTTGCTGGAAGCCTGGAAAAAATTCTCGGCGGATGTAATACCCGGTCTGGACTGCTATGGAGTATGTTTTATGCGGTCCTTATTGTCCCTGAAGGGCAAGCAACAGGTCAAAACTGCGGTACTGATTGGACCTGCTTCAACTGCAAGTTCAGGAAGGGTCAGAAAATTGTTAGATGACCCGAGAATCAGCCCTGTATATTTTGATATCGTTAGTTCTTTTGAAAATTTAGAACACTCCCGTATGGATAGCATAGCGGTCTTTAAGGATGTGGGAATAGCGATAATCGGGTTGAGCAACCTGCTGCTGGAAAGAACTGCTATCAGGCAGGCAACCCAGCTGTTTTTAAACCAATGTTTTGTCGAAGACCGGCTGGTCATTTTTCTATTGCAGGAGGACTGCCGGTATGAAGGAGTGTTTTTTGGCAAATATCTCATTTGGCCTTCCAACCTTGTCCCGCTGAACAATGAAAACGGGTTAGCACAGGCTGAAAAGGATGTCGCCGATTTTACCCGGCAATGCGGGCTCTTTTTGGAATCCAGCCGTACAACAAAAGAATACCGGGTTAGTCCCGGCTCGCGGATTAAAGTAATGGTCAACAGTATGCAGGCGCTGATTACCTGGTATTACAACGAATACATTCCCGGCTGCCGGGGTTTTGCGCTTTACCGAAAGAGGAATCAATCCACACAGGCGGAAGTGATGACAAACTTGCTTTCGTTCAGCGGGCTTGATGGACCGGCTCGTAAACCAACAACCGAAGCGCCCCTGCAAACCTTTGTCTGGATGGACCTAGAGTTACAATATGGGGATACAGTTTCCTATCTGATCGTCCCGATGCTCGGGAGTGCCGGACAACTTACGGAAGACGCTGGCCGATCGACTGGCTGGACGACACCCGCCAGGATAAGCACGGGGACGAGGTTGGAGGCCTGGTTCAATCGTGGCCTCATCCAACTTGGTGCAGACAGCCGGCCTGCTGATCTACCATTCTTAAAGAAGGATCGGTCTTTGGATTTGGAACTGGTAAACCGAGGATCACCCTATACAAAATATCTTGGCGGGCCGCTGGCCGACAGACTATTTTCCTTTTTGAAGGAAGCGGAAGAGGGACTGGATGTCGAATTGTTTGCCTGTTTGTCGGAGCTCAGCGATGAAAACGTCGTAAGCAGCTTCGAGAAAATAGGGGCGAGGCTTCACCTTGTCCTGGGTTATTTATCCAAGAACGATAGCGATCGGTATAAGGCGATCAGGCTGCGTCTGCTCAAAGCCAAAGTGGATTTCTCAGCCAGAATTCGGGGCGCCGGGCACGCTCATAACCGGTTCATGGTGCTTTGCCGGAGGAGTTATCCTGCCAGCGTGTGGACCGGAAGCACCAGCCTGACACTCACGGGCATCTTTCGGCAGGCCAACAACGCGCTGGTCATCCATGATGCCGCCATAGCCAAGCGGTATCGGGATCAATGGGATGCGATAAGACGGGTCGGCAATGGGTCGCCGGCAAACTATATAGACCGCAACACTCAAAAGCCCCCTGCCATCGGTGGGATAACAACTTGGTTTGCGCCGGTGAGAGATGCAGTAGACCTGGCGGTCGTCAGCCGATTGATCAATGGCGCGAAGCAAGCGGTGCTTTTTGCCCTATTCAACCCGGGAAACCGGTCTGTGATAAATGACATTGTCGAGCGATCAAAACGATCGGATCTTTACATAGCAGGTGTGGTGGCTGATTATCCGACTGTAGGCAGTGTACGGGTGTGGACTATGGCTGGTGGTAAACAGCAGGCGGCTGACATGCGTTATAAAGCTGGAGACGAACCTTTTTTGGGGACCTTGCGGAGTGAAGGAAGCAACCAGCGAATGAGCGTCCGGTCGAGGGTGGTGGTGATCGATCCGTTGGGAGACCGGCCCGTTGTCGTTACGGGCTCGCATGGGATGGGTTATTTCGCAAGCAAGCAGAACGACGACAACCTGAACATAATTGAAGGGGACTCTGCGCTGGCAATGGAGTATATGGTAAATATCCTCGCCATTCATAACCGATATCGTTTTCGCAATTACAAGTCTGTGATCACTCCCTTCACCTTGTCCAAAGATGACTCCTGGCAGATTTCGCAAAGCGAACGCCGGGAGCGGCTCAATTTTCTTTTCGGAATGAAACTGCCGGTAATAACAAAGGGTGGGGCCCGGCCGGATCGCCCTTCGAGCGAGCCCGCGGTTGGTGGCGTCGAGAAGCCAGTTAAAAAGAAGGCAAAAAAAAAGGTTCCAAAAAAGAAGTAAAGTTGCACTTTTGGATGATTATGGTGTCATTATAGCAATATTTACATAATTTGTAAAGTTCGATTTACCCTTATTTCGTATTTAACTTCCTGGTTGCTAGCAACCATGGCATTCTGCGAGGTGGTACCCGACGCAGGATGCCGAACCAGTAAATAGTACGGCAGAGATGACAAATGTAGCTGCCGTGTTGCTCCTCCTGGCAGCAGAGCTAGCGGCGGATCTGATCGTGAGCGGCATTACCTTATTAGTAATAATCACAGCAGAAACACAAGAAGCAAAATATTGACTACAGGTCTGGGCGGAAACTTGCGGGGATGTTTCCTGGATATGGACAGCGGAGATGTGGTCTACAATTAACCCCTGCTATTCCCTTTTTAGATTTTTGATCGGGTTTTCAACAGCCGCTCTTAACGTTTGCATCATTGTTGTGGCCAGCGCTATAAAAAAGCCAAATGCTATGACGGCCAAAAACAGCCACCAACCGATAACTATCCGGTAGTCGAACTGCTGCAGCCAGTTCTGCATAGCCAGCCATCCCAGGGGGAAAGCGATCAGCGCAGCCAGAACGACAAGCTTTAAGAAGTCTGCCGACAGTAGGCTGGTTATCTGGTAAACACTGGCGCCCAATACTTTTCGAATGCTGATCTCTTTTCGCCGAACCTCTGCCGCAAAAATGGTCAGTCCCAGAAGACCCATGCAGCAAATAAGGATGGCGAGTGTTCCGAATACACTTGCGAATGCTCCGGTAAGCTGCTGACTGCTGTAATTCTGTTCGAAGTCCTGATCAGCAAACTGGATGACCGGTGGATATCCCGGATTGATCCTACTCAGAATACTTTCTAACAACTGAACGGACCTTGCCAGGTTAGTACGACTGTTGAGTCGTACAGACAAAAAGCCCGCTTGATCCCTATTGAGGAAAATCACCAACGGCGGCGTCTTCTTAAACGGCGATCCAAAAACGAAATCCTTAAAAACACCGATTACAGTGAGTGCCTGCCTCCCGGATTTGATTTGACTACCCACCGGTCTGCGTAGTTGCATGGCGGAAGCAGCAGACTCATTGATAAGCACAGCAGTTGAATCAGTAGGGAAATCCGGCGAGAAATCCCTGCCCTTGGCCATTTTGATTCCGGCAGTTTGAGAAAAATGGTATCCTACTCCGAGAAAAGAAACCAGTAGGCTTTCATCGCTTCTTTTCCCCGGCCATTCTATGCCCCATCCATTACTCCAGATATTGTTGATGCTGTGAGACACCGGGCATTCGTAACTGGCCACACCCGATTTCCCGATCTCATTTTGTAAAACATCGACCTTCCGCGCGAGTGTCTGGTCGAGTGGAATTTCTACCAGGTTTGCCGCTTCGAAGCCGATCGATCGGTTATGAATAAACCGGATTTGAAGATAGATGACGGCTGTGGCAAATATCATGAACAAGGCAATCGTAAACTGGAATACGACCAGCCCCTGCCGCAACCAAAGAATACCTTTCCCAGGTTCGCTCGATCCTACGAGGCCCTTTAATGGTTTTAGCGACGAAAGATAGAGTGAGGGATAGCTACCCGCAGCAACCCCCGTTAAGAGAAACAACCCGCCAAAGCCGGCCCAAAACAATCCATCGGAAAAAGGAATTACGAGATCGGTCTGCAGCAGCCGGTTCAGCAACGGAAGGCCGGCTACCAGCAGTAGAATGGCTACCAACGATGCCAGCGCCGAAAAGAAAAAGGACTCGACATAGAACTGCCCGATCAACGCCTTTCGCGAGCCCCCGATTGTTTTGCGAATCCCAATCTCCTTGGCCCTTTTATCCGAGCGGGCGGTCGATAAATTCATAAAATTAATACAGGCAATGAGCAGAATAGCAATCGCCATCAATGCAAACAGTTGGACCTGCTCAATCTGGCCGCCTACTGCTACGCCATTTTCGAACTTGGAGTAAAGATGCCATTTAGCCATCGGATGCAGAAAGGCAACAGCATTGGAAGAAGGATCATTCGCCTTTATCGTTTTTCTCAACTCCCCGCCGACTGTCGCAAAGGCGGCCTTATTTTGCAGCTGGATGAGTGTATAGCAATTATTGCTCCCCCAACCTGAAGTACGCAACCACTGATTCTGTTCCTCATTGAACGACCAGGGAAGGATAAAATCGAATTGAAGCGTTTCATTGGAAGGAATATCCTCTATAACACCGGATACGGCCAACGCCTGTGTCTTATTGAAGGCAACGAGCTTGCCCACCACATCAATATCGCCAAACAACAGCAACGCCATTTTCCGGGTCAGCACGATGGAATGACTAGTGGCCAGAGCCGAACTGCCGCTTCCGGTCAGAAACTTATAATCCAACAGCTGAAAGAAATCACTGTCGGCGTAAAACCCGGATCGTAAGAATTGCCTGTCCCCGCCGCTCAGTACTTGCGGGTCCGTATCCACAAAACGCACCGCCCTGACGATGCCGGGAATCCGCACCGCGACTGTGTTGGCCAATACGGAAGGTGTCACCGGCAAAGAATAGATGCGATCACCTCCCGATTGATTTTCATATACCCGGTAGATATTCCCGTAGTCGGAGAATTGTTTATCAAAATTCCATTCATACCGGACATATAGCAATAGCGCCAGGCAACTGGCGACGCCGACGGCCAGGCCTGCGATATTGATGAAAGAGAAGGTTTTAAAAGCCAGCAGATTCCGCCAGGCAATGGTAAGGTTGTTTCTGATCATTTGACATTATGTATTAAAGCGTCACCTTACATAGATACGAAAAAATAAAGGAACCGATAATTCTGCAATCGAAAGTTTACGGAAAATATTTGGGTTCGAAAAAAATAATAGTCACAAAAAAAGCCTCATAAAATATTGATTAAAAATATTCTATGACGCCCAGCGGAGAGATTCGAACCTTCCCAATTCCGTATTGATTGTCAATTATTTTAAGAAACCTGTAGGTTAAAAATGGCCCTACTCGGTCTGTAGGGATCGGGCTGGATTGATGCGAGCCGCCCGCAAGCCGTGGTAACTGACAGTTGCCAGAGCTATAAAAACAGCGCCGACGCCGGCGATCGCAAAGATCCACCAGGAGAGCGGGATATGATAGTCGTACGTAGCCAGCAGCGGCTTTAGGGCGAGGGCCGCAAGGGGCGTTGCGATGATTACGGAAAGGATAACGGGTTTCAACATCTCCATTGACAGGGAGAACCATAGTCGGGCAGGGGTGGCGCCGAGCACCTTACGGATGCTCATCTCTTTGGTGCGACGCTCGACGAGGAAGCTTGCCAGGCCGAACAGACCGAGGCAGGAGATCAGGATGGCCATTGCGGCAAATATATTCATGAGCTCCGCTAGGTGCCTGGAGCCATTGAACTGCTGCTGGCGCTCTTCATCTGTAAACTGGAACGTAAAGGGATAGCCGGGGTTTAGCGCTTTTGCGACCTTTTCTATTTTCGATAGATTCGTCTTCCATTGACGGTCATTGGTCAGCCGGATAAGGAAGTGATCCAAGTTTCCTATTCTAAGATAAACGATCATAGGTGAGCCTAAGGAATTGCCCCACATAATATCCTGGATGACTCCGATCACCTTCTTACCGCCTACCACGGCGCCCAGTATCGGTTCTTTCAAGCCCATTTTCCGGACAGCGAACTGGTTGAGAAGACAGGCCGAGGTATCCACACCGAACTGCGGACTGAAATCCCTGCCCGCTACTATCTTAAGCCGCATGGTTTTGGTCCAGTCGTATTGGACCCATAGTGCGCCGAACGTAAGGTCCTGGTCGGATCTTTTCCCCGGCCAGTCCAACCCCGACTGATCATTGCTGACACCTAACGCATTGGAGGAACTTGCCGTCAGGTCGACGATGCCGGGGAGGTCTTTAACTGCATTCCTGAATACCTCGAAGCGGTCGGCGAGGTTCCCATTGGCGCTAATGTCGACCAGGTTGGACGTCTCAAACCCTAGGGGCCGGTCTTCCACATAATGCATTTGTTTGACAGCTACGATCGTGAAAGCCACGAGGAAAATGGAGATGACGAATTGAAAGGTGACCAGCCCTTTGCGAAAGCGCGCTCCTTTTGTGCCGACCGACATCAGGCGTCGTAGTACTTTTGCGGGTTGGAAACGGCTCAGGTATAGGGCGGGGTAACTACCGGCCACTAAGCCGGTGAAAAGCCCCAGGGCAAGCAGCAGCGCCCATACCCATGGAATGCCGAACTGATCTTTCAGCGGCAATTCGGCAAAGACCGCGAACCAGGGAAGTACGAGCCAAGCCAGTCCGATGCTCAGGACCAAGGCAACCATCGCGATCAGCACGGCCTCACCTAGGAATTGCCCAATGATAATTCTCCGGGACGCGCCAAGCACCTTGCGAAGGCCCACCTCACGGGCGCGGCGTTCGGCCATGGCGGTGGACAGGTTCATAAAATTTATACAGGCGATCATCACGGTCAAGAACGCAACAAATCCAATGACGAGAAACAGATAGGCTTTGCCCCAGTATGGTTTTCCATCTACAAAATTATCATACAGATTTAGTCGGGCGATCGGATAGGCAAAAAGTGAAACTTTTTTCAGACTAGTCTTCTTTGATATGAGCAGCGTCATCTGGCGATCTACAGACTCGATGCTGGCTCCAGGTTGTAGCTGAACCCAGGTCTTGGGAGAGAGACTGTTCCAGTCGTCTATCCATGATAGGTTGTTCCTTTCAAACAAGGTAAAGGGAAGTACCAGATCGAACTCGATCGAACTGTTTTGGGGTACATCGCGGATAATGGCCCCGACTTTTAGCGGGTAACTGTTGTTCACAAGTATGGTTTTACCCAAAGCTTTCTCATTGCCAAACAATCTGGCGGCGGCGCGTTGTGTGAGCACGACCCCGCTGCCTTCCTGAAGAGTGGTTACCGGATCGCCTTCGAGGGACGGGAAAGTCATCATATGAAAGAAATCGGGCTCAGCGTAAAGGCTTCTCTGGTAAATGGCCTTCTCGTTGTATCGCGTCAGCGCATCGCCTGCTTCCTCTGTTCTAACCACATATTTGAGACCGGGGATTGTTTTTTGGATGGCGGCCCTAAGCGGCCCGGGTGTTGAGCTATACGTGACTACGTTTCCAGTCTGGAGCAAGTTTATTTCCACCAGATGGATATCCTTATAATTTGCGTGGAACTTATCAAAACCAAACGCGTAGACCAGCAGCAGGCAAATAACGATACCGGTCGTCAGTCCGAGCATAAGGCCGCCGATATTTATGATAGAGGTGAGTTTGTTGCGGAGGAAGTTGCGAAGGGCGATGGTGAAGTAGCTTTTCAGCATAACCGGGGTATTTATGGAGATGGGCAGCGAAGACAATGCCAACATGCAAATGAACTGCAAACCAATGATTTATTTTTCGCTTAAGGGACCGAAATGTCCGCTTCTGATTCAACTTATGTTTGATTTTGACTAAAGACCCTGACTCTTTTGCCCTTATACCATTTGTTGTCAGATTAAGTGAATATCGACTTTCGAGGGACGCGAATAGATTATCTGACCCTGCGAAGTGGCCGGATGACGGATGGGTGCCGCAAGCTATGGATAACGCCGAGAATGAGGAACTTGTTATCTTTGATCCGGTAGATAATGCTCCAGGAATAGCAAAGGCCGCGGCGGTTCCGGGCTATCCGGTCAATGACCTTATAAAGAGAATCACCGACTTTCACGGCATTTAACAGCTGCTGGTTGACAAAGGCGATATAGCCCGTGATTTCGTCGATATTTTGCAGGGCGTTAGTAGAAATCTTTACTTCGTAAGCTGTTGCAGCTGTCTTCTATTGGCGGCCCATGTTAATTTTGCAGCTTTTAGACTAACAGAAGGCGCTTTTTCGGCGTCTGCTATCCATGCCTCGAAGGCGGATTGACTGATGGGATTACCAGGCAGAGCAGGGGATTCGAACCGCGGGGATTTGACGATGCGGATAAGCTGCTTCTGTTCCAGGTCCCGGAGAGCTTTGCGGGCGCTTCTGTCAGTGAGTTGTACGGTAACTGTTTGCATAACGATTTAATTGTGGATAGCTGGACGATGCCGCTTATACGACGCCAATATACGAAAATTAGCGCATTTTCCCGGTCTCTGTTGCCGCCCATGGCACCAAAGAGGTCGGCGCGGAATCGCGGCAAAAAAATCGAACAGAAAGCGAATTACTAGTCATATGCAAAGACCATATGATTGCCGTTGGTGTCATCGGTCTACAGATCACGCACAAGAAACCCGGCAAAAACCGGAAGTAACCGGCAACAAAAAAGCCCGTAAACACTAGGTCCTACAGGCTTGTTAATTGTTTGACTTTCGATCTTGCGGAGAGGGCGGGATTCGAACCCGCGATACCCTTTCGAGTATACACACTTTCCAGGCGTGCTCCTTCAACCACTCGGACACCTCTCCAAATAAAAATATCTCAACCCATTTCTTCCAAATTCCCACGTCCCACACAACCATTCGCCCCGATTCCGTTTAACTGCGGCGAATTCGCCGCAGTTAACTTAATACCACGCAACACATACCCGTCGCGAGGGCCGCAAAAATACAACATCGCCCCTTACCTGCCGAATAATTTTTCCGCGTTCGCCGTCGTCACCGCCGCCACATCTTCAACCGAAACACCCTTAACTTCAGCAAGCCGCTCAACAACATATCGAAGATACGCCGGCTCATTCCGCTTCCCGCGATAAGGCACCGGCGCCAGATAAGGCGCATCCGTCTCCAACACGAGCGAATCCAAGGGTATCTCGCGCAGAACGTCGGGGAGCAAAGAATTTTTATACGTCAACACCCCGCCGATCCCGAGATAGAAACCGAGGTCCACGATCGCACGTGCATCCTCCACCGAACCGCCGAAACAATGAAACACTCCCCGCACCCCCTGCGCCCGATGCTCCCTCACCACTCCGATACTCTCCTTCATCGAGTCCCGCGAATGGATCACGATCGGCAACCGATACTGCACCGCCCACTCGATCTGCAAATGAAACGCCTCGTACTGCTGGCATTCGAACGTCCTGTCCCAATAGAAGTCCAACCCGATCTCCCCTACCGCCGCCCACGGCCGGCGCGCCAGATCTTCCTCTACTATCCGGAGTTCCACCGTATAGTCCTCCTTCACCGAAGTAGGATGGAGACCTGTCATCCCGACACAAATCCCTGGATAGCGCACCTCCAGATCGAGCAGCGCCGCCCGCGACCCACTATCCACCATCGGCAGGTAGAACCGTTCAACCCCTTCTAAATCAGCCCGCTGTATCATCTCCTCCCGGTCACGGTCAAATTCCTTGTTGTACAAATGACAATGCGTATCGATCAATTTCATGGGTGCTCCGGCCCGCCGGCTCCATTTTTTACAAATATCCCCAAAAGGGGTGATTTTTTCCAAAATCGCCGCTTCGACCCCCTCCCAACCACCCAAAACCCCTCAAATCCAGAAGTTTCGTCAGGTGGCCTGCCGATTTTACTTTGCATGTTTCAAAAAAAGATTTACCTTTAATCCAGTTTTCATAGGGTACGGATTAAAAACGGGCCAGGGTGTCTACCCAGGCCCAATTGTTTTTGGTCGGATAACCTCGAATCGATACCCCTCCGCCGCAAATTTTTTCAACACCATCGGCAACGCTTCCTGCAATCTTTCGAACGCTTTTTCGCTGTCGTGAAAGACCACGATCGACCCTGGCCCGCCATACCGAATTACATTCCGCGCACAACGTTCTCCCGTCAACGCCCGATCAAAATCGGCACTGAGGACATCCCACATGATAATGCTATAATGAAACGGCGCTGACCTTAACACCGAAGATTGCAACGCGCCAATCCGACCATACGGCGGCCTGAAAAGATCCGAGTCGATCCGCCGCGCCGCCGCACGGATACTCTCCAGATATCGCCGGTCATCCACTTTCCAGCCATTCAGATGATCCTGCGTGTGATTGCCCACCCGATGACCTTCCATCAGGATGCGGCGATAGATCTCCGGATGAGCCTCAACGTTCTTCCCGATACAGAAGAAGGTCCCCTTCGCCCCATACTTCTCCAACTCAGCCAGCACAAACGGCGTCGCTACCGGGTGCGGGCCGTCGTCGAAACTCAAATACAATACTTTTTCCGCCGTCGGAATTCGCCATACCAGCCCGCGATACAGCTTCCGCAGCCACCACGGTGTCTTGACAAAATAAAGCATGGTGGAAAGTTACCAATTTCCGCCGAGCACCCGCGAGCACTCACGGCGTTTCCTTAAAGAAGGTATTCACATGGACCACATGCCGCCCAATCCGGAAGATCTTCCCGTTGTCCCGCACGAAATCTTCCTGCGACTTCTCATCCTTCAGCAGCTTATTCGCATACCGCTTCACCGCATCATCCTGCAGCGTCACCGGCGAACCCGAATTTATCGCTTCATCGACATACCCCCACAGCAACGGCTCCAGTTGGTGATAGAACAAATACGTCCCGTCAAAAATATCGCTCCCGATCACCTTATCCCCCGAAAGCGCCAGAAACCCGACGATCGTACTGTCCGAATGCCGGAATTTGTTCATAAAGAAGTTGAAATATTCCTGCCCCGCCAGCATATACTTCTTATCCTGGTACCGCGACTCATACTCATCACTCTTGTTCCAATTCTTGAACTGCCCCGCTTCCAGTTGCCGGTTGACCTCGTTCCAGATCAACACCTGGTTGTGTCCCGAGTCCAGCGTCTTACGGAGACCACTATTCGCATAATTTCCATAACCGAATTTCTTCTCCTTCTCGCTCCACCGTCCCTCCTCCACACACATGACCGGCACATATTGATCTTTTTCCGAAGGGTTCAGGATCGTATCCCGGACGATCATCCGGTCCTGCCGTCCCCCCGTGATGATCTCGCCGCCCCCGATATATACTTTTTTGTCCGAGTGCGTGTTGAACCGCAGCCAATGCACGTTCTCGAAGGAGGTCGTCCCCCGCTCCGTGACCGTCACAAGACCTTTGTTCAGCGCCTCCGCGAGCGGAACCACATCCATACCGGTCGCACCGGGCATCCCGCCCCCGCCTTTTTGGCGGATCGGAATAATTTTCAGGTTTCTAAATTTCCAGGAACTGTCATAATCGACGTATAACGTCTCATAAGTGAGCTGCGCCGAAGCCGACAGCAGAAATAGCGACAAAAAGAGGGTGAAAAGGCATCTCACGGTCCGTTAACGATGGGTACCAGTGGTTTATTATCTTTGCAGCCTATGGCCAGAAAAGTTCGTCTCCGTTTCGCGCCCAGCCCCACCGGGGGTCTGCATCTGGGCGGCGTCCGAACCGTCCTTTACAACTACCTCTATGCCCGTCGTCACGACGGCGACTTCATCCTCCGGATCGAAGACACCGACCAAAGCCGCTATGTGCCCGGCGCGGAACAATATATCTTCGATTCACTCCGGTGGTGCGGCCTTGAGCCCGATGAGGGTCCCCATAAAG
>DATMLR010000495.1:0-3286 GCA_035570015.1 Puia sp. | reverse complement strand
TGTAATTGAACTTACAGAGCTGACGGCTATATTTCCATTGACAATATTCAGGCCGCCGGCAGGGTAGGAGCCGCCGACGGTCTCACTGTTAGTGAAGCTGACACTGTCCCCCGCATAAGAATAGTAAGTGTAGTCGGATTGGCCCGAAGAAGGCAACGTAGAGTCTTCAATCAGCCGGTTATTCTTGTCGTACACGAAGTATTGTGTAACCCCGCCACCGTTTTGCACGTTAACACCTTCCTGGACCGTAGCCTGGAAGGAAGAGGAAGCGGGAAGCGTGGCAGACGTCGTGTATTGAAAGGAATATACCGTGGTTTCTCCCTGGATCTGGGTATTCGTGGTATCGATCGACTGAACGGTGTATTGGGTAAGTTGGGCGCCGTTAAACGCAAAAGTTTGTACGTCACTGATATGCAAGGTTGGAAAATAGACCGTCATACTCGACAGGCTGGGGGGTTGGCTGCTGCTTCCGGATGAGCTTTTCTTGCAGGAACATAATATCCCTGCGGCAAGGAGGAAAACAAAGGTATATTTCATAATCGCAAATATAGTAATTCATTCCGAACGTAAACTTTTCACGGGGTTGGTAAATGCCGCCTTTAGCGACTGGTAGAGGGGATAGAGGAGGGCCTCTTCGTGGTATTCTTTAAAAAAGGGGGTAGGGAGATCTTTTATCCGGGCCGTGGCTTGTTCGGCGGTGATGCCCGGCGCCAGTTCCACAAAAAGATGGCCATTATGGTCCTGCCAGTCGGTAGCGTCCCGATGGTTGGCATTGGCAACGTTGTCCCACGGTAGAACAGCTTGAAGGCCGTTGAAGGTTGTATTCTTTGGCAGATCGATATAGACGCCGCCGATGCGATAGGCAAGGGTGTTATCTACCTTTACGCTCTTGCCTACGGGGTCGCCGTTTCCAAACAAGGCTGTAGCCAGGGACCGGGCGATGAGGATCGTAGACGGATCCTTTGTGGCGCGCGCATCGCCCCCCAGCATCCTGAAACCGAACATCACCGGGAGATCGGCCTGGGCGGTGAGGGTAATACCGCTTACGGTCTTGTCCCCATAGTTAAAGAGCCGGCTGCCGCTTTTGTAGTCCGTCATGGCCACGCCGGTGAAGAGATCTTTATATTGCGTGCCAAGGACTTTGCCAAGGGGCGTCGCAATGGTGTTGTCGGTGTTGAACTCTTCCTTTTTGATGGCATTGTGCAGGTGCTGGTTGACCATACCGACGGCAAGGCGGCTGTGTCGGGGGGCATAGTGATCGAAGGTCGCTTCGTCCGTGATCCAGAGACCGATGATAAGCGCGATGGCCATGCCGATCGAGAGGCCCGCGATATTGATGGCGGAGTAACCGCGGTTTTTCAGGAGGTGGCGCCAGGCGAGGAGGAAATAGTTTTTTAACATCATTCTGTTTTTAGGCTTTTGACAGGATTGCTCATCGCTGCTTTTATACTTTGGAAGCTGACGGTCAACAGCGTGATCAGCAGGGCCGAGGCTGCGGTCATGACAAAGATCCAAACGGAGATCGTCGTGCGGTAATCATATTTCTGCAGCCAGTTGTGCATCAGGATCCAGGACAACGGGAGCGACACGAGAAAAGATAGCGATACCAGCACAAGAAAATCCTTTGACAACATCCCCCACAGATGACCGACGGAGGCGCCGAGGACTTTGCGAACGCCGATCTCCTTCGTCCGCTGCTCGGCCATAAAGGAGGAAAGTCCGAAGAGCCCCAGACAGCTGATAAAGATGGCGAAGGCAGCGAAGAACGTGGCCAGGCTCCCGATCCTCTGCTCAAAGTCGAAATTCCGCGCATAATTCTCGCTGTTAAAGGTATAGTCGAAGGGCGACCCGGGGTTGTATTTTTTGAAGACCGCCGCTATGACCGGGAGCGCCCTTGCAGTGCTCATGCGAGGATCGATCTTGACCGTGATCACATTCATCCCGACATCTGAGGTGTCCATCATGTAAATGCATTGCTTAACCGGAACGAAAGGCGATTCCATGACCATATCACGGATGACGCCGAGGACCCGGAAATTCTTGTCCTTCCGGTTGCTGCTCTTGTATTTCACGACCTGCCCAACCACCGGCTCTTTGAGACCCATATATTTCACCGCCGCTTCATTCAGGACCATACCGGCAGAATCAGTCCCATAATCGCGGGAAAAATCGCGGCCTTCCGCGAATTGCCATCCTACCGTCCTACCAAAATCATGCGTAATAGTAATGACTCCAAACGTTGGATCCAGACCCGGATCCTTACCCGTCCAATCAAAACTGCTTTGACTGGCATCGATCTGGGTGGTGGAACTGCTCGACATGGCGACATCCGCCGCGGCCCCGGACGCCAGCAGGTCCAAACGCAGGCTGTTGTAATGCGGGTATAGATCGGGGGTATTCATGCCGACCGTGATCAACCCTTCCGGGCTATAGCCGATCGGCCTGTCCTTCGCATAGTTGATTTGCTGGAAAACCACCAGGGTGCCGATAATCAGCGACACCGAAACGGTAAACTGCAGCACGACCAGCACCTTCCGCGGCAGCGACGCAAAACGGCCGCCTTTGAGATTGCCCTTGAGCACGCTGACGGAATTAAAAGAAGAAAGATAAAAAGCCGGATAGCTGCCGGCAAGCACTCCCGTAAAAAGGATGAAACCGATCGCCACCACCCAGAACGGGATACTGGTCCAGAAGATACTCATTCGTTTGTCCGAAAGCTCGTTGAAAAAGGGCAGCGCCAGATACACCAGCAACAGCGCCAGGCAGAAGGAAATAAAGGTGATGAGCAGCGATTCACCAAGGAATTGCCCGACCAGTTGCCGGTGAAGGGAGCCGATGGCCTTGCGGATGCCGACCTCTTTTGCCCTTTTCTCTGAACGGGCCGTGCTCAGGTTCATGAAATTGATACAGGCCAGGAGCAGCACAAAGGCGCCAATGATCGCAAACATCTTTACGAAATCGATGGCGCCACCGGTATTCACGCCATCCTTGAATTCGCTGTATAGCCGCCAGTTGCTCATGGGATGCAGCACCACCTGTGGCTTGTCCTTCCGGTCATGGCCTTCCAGGCCGGGCTTTACCTTTGCCGCGACGCCTTTCAGATCCGCATGATCCTCCAGCTGCGCATAGATCTGCCAGGAGTTGTTATCCCAATTGGTCTGGGCGAAGTTTTTTATCCAGTCGTTGTCCGCCACATGTCCCGCCCAGGACATCAGCAGGTCCGTGTTGTCGAATTCACAGTTGTGCGGGAAGTCCTCATAAACCCCGGATACCTTCAGATTGCTCT
>DATMLR010000494.1:0-3468 GCA_035570015.1 Puia sp. | reverse complement strand
CCGCGATGAAGGTGAACAGGCAGGACGCGGTACATACCTTACTCGTCGGGGACCGGGAGCGGACCAGCGGGGAGATGAACGTGTGGCTTCATGAGGAAGGGCCATCCCGCAAGCGGCTGTCCTGGTGGGTCGTAGCGCTGGCACTGCTGGTGATTGGGCTGGGCATCCTGGCCTGGCATTTCTATACTCATGGCTTTTCCACGGCCAATCAATCAACATTATAGGTACGAATTTACTATGCCCCTGATACATTATACCGTCTGCCCCGCCTGTGGTTCGGACGAACTGAAACCCTTACTCAACGCCGTTGATCATACTGTTTCCCATGAGCAATTTGCGATCTGGCAGTGCCAGCGCTGCAGCCTTCGGTTCACCCAGGATGTACCGGATGCCGGCGCGATCGGGCCGTATTATCATTCGGAGGAGTACATCAGTCATTCGAATACGACGAAGGGACTTGTCAACCGGATGTATCACCTGGTACGCGGGCAAACGTTGGCGGACAAGCGCCGGCTGATCCAGTCCGCGACGCGGCGGAAGCAGGGAAAACTGCTGGATATCGGGGCGGGCACGGGTGCTTTTGCGGGGTATATGCAGCAGCGCGGCTGGGTGGTGACGGGGCTGGAGCCGGAAGCGGCAGCCCGGGCGCGGGCACGGGAGGACTATGGGGTGCGGCTGCTGGGGATGGAAGAGCTGGATGTGTTGCCGGAGGAGAGTTACGATGCCATTACGTTATGGCACGTGCTGGAGCATGTCCACGATCTGCACCCCTATCTGGAGCGGCTGCGGGCGCTGATCAACAAGGGTGGACGGATATTTATCGCGGTTCCGAATTATACATCGTATGATGCTGCGATATATGGCGGAGCGTGGGCGGCATATGACGTTCCGCGTCACCTGTATCATTTCTCCCCGGACTCTATGGAAGGGCTGCTGGCAAGGCACCAATTGCAGCTCCACTATAGCCAGCCCATGTGGTACGACAGTTTTTATATCAGCCTGATGAGCGAAAAGTACCGCAACGGGAAGGGCAATCTGCCCGCGGCGATATATAGGGGATTGGTCTCGAATGTCAAGGCTTTCATCGACAAGTCGAGATGCAGCTCACTAATCTATGTGGCTGGGAAATAGATGAATTGCTTTATTCGCTCCGCAGGTTTTTGACCGGGTTCGCCAGCGCCGCACGGATCGTCTGGTATCCGACGGCGACTCCGGTTATGAAGATCGCTCCACCAACGGTGGCGGCAAAGACCCACCAACTGATCTCCGTCGGGTAGGCGAATCCCTTTAACCATTGCTTCATGATATACCATGCGACTGGTGCTGCGATCAAGAAGGCGATGACGATCAGCCGGAGGAAATCCCTTGATAGCAAATAGGAGATATTAGCGATGGAGGCTCCCAGAACCTTGCGGACACCGATCTCCTTTGTCTTCTGTTCCACCATGAAGGACAGCAGGCCGACCAGGCCAAGGATATTGATCACGATGGAAATAGCCGTGAAGATATCGAAGAGCTGCTGGGTGTGCTTTTCCTCTTTGTAGGTATTAGCGATTTCTTCATCCATGAAGCCCGAAGTGAACAGGTCGTTGGGATATACGGAGTTGAAAGCGGTTTCAATGGCTGCCAGCGACCGAACGGAAAGGTTGTTGGAGAACCGGATACCCACCGTATAGTACAGAAAAGGCATATTCACCATCAGCACGGGGGGAACAGTGGTATGCATGGAGGCCACGTGATAATCTTTGATCACGCCGATGACCGGAGCTGAAATATCATTAAAGCCGAAGGTGAGGTATTTGCCGATAACGGCCTGCGGGTTAGTGAACCCCAGGGTCCTGGCGGCAGTTTCATTGATCACAAATGCGTATTGGTCCAGGGAGTCGGGAATGGAGCGTGCTATCTTCCGATCATCGGTCTCGTCAAACCAGCGGCCGGCGACCAGTTGAAGGCCATAGGTCGAGAGGTAACCTTTGCTCGCCGCCTTGATGGCGGCGTTGAACTTCTCCGTGCTATATTTTTCCTTGAGATTGAAATCCGTATTGGCTTGATTGTGTGAAAAGGGGGCGCCAAGCGAAAGGCTCGTGCTGGCGATACCGGGGATGGATGACAGCCGGCTCAGAAATGCTTCGGAATGGTCGCGGTTATTGTCAGGAAGATCGATATTGACTACGTTTTGTTTTTCAAATCCGAGCGGCACCGATTGCATGAAGGCGAGCTGTTTGGCCACGACGATTGCTCCGATGATGAGGATCTGTGCCGTCAGGAACTGGAAAACCACGAGGCCGCGCCGCAGCAAGAGTACAGAAGTTCCGGGAGCGGAGACTTTGCTTTTCAGCGCCGCAATGGGATTGAATCCGGAAAGAACGAATGCAGGGTAGGTGCCCGAAAGGAGGGAAATGGTGATCCAGAGGCCCAGCAAGAAAAGGGTGGTATCGGTGTTCAGCCAATCGGTCGGGATGTTCCGGCCCAAAAAATGATTCAGCGGCGCGATGAAAAGGGGGATGGTAACGGCTGCGGCGGCGATAACGAGGGCGGTCAGCAGGAAAGTCTCGGTCAGGAATTGGCCCATCAGTTGGGAGCGGGTGGCGCCCATGGTCTTTCGCACCCCGACCTCCTTCGACTTCTTGAGCGCGAGTGCGGTTGACAAGTTGGTATAATTGATACAGGCGGCCAGGACCAGGAACAAGCCGATGGCAGCCAGCAGGTACAGGTAGCTGTTATTGATAGTATAGGAAGGATTACTGGCTGCGGTCCGCTGATCGGTATGAATATCTTCCACCCGTTGAAGCTGGAATGTAGAATGGCGAGCCACCTCATCTTGAGGGAGGTTGGATTTGGCGAGCGCGGATAGTGTCCTTTGGGTCCTGGTTACGGCTGTGCCGGCGGCAGGGAGGCCGATGTAAGTATAGCCGCCGGCGCGAAGGGACCACGTGTCCAGCGGGAAGCCGCCGATGATCTCCGGTCTGATGGAGGGGTAGGAGATCAGCATGGTAAAAGGGAGGTGGGTGTTGGCAGACGGATCGGCGACAACGGCAGCAATCTCGAGGTCCAGCAGGTTCCCATACCGGATGCGTTTGCCAACGGCGGGGTCGCGGCCGAAATACTTTGTAGCGAGGGTTTGGGTCAACACGGCGTAGCCCGGTTCAGCGAGGGCGCGCCGGAGGCTGCCGGCTTTGACATCCAGCGGGAAGAGCTGAGGGAACACAGAATCGGCGAAGACCACGCTTTGTTCACTGAACTTTCGGGTACCCACCGTGACCAGAAGGTTATTTTTATCGAACTGGATCTGCGAAATGGCTTTTTGGTCCGGGAGGGCGACGCGCATGGCTGCAGCCAGCGGATAGGGCGTAACGGCGTTATAGGGGACGCTGCCGGTGCTGGTTCCGTTGAAGCCGATTACACGATAGACGGAAAGGCCCCCGTGAGGCTGACGGTCGAAGCCGGCTTCATGGAAGAGAACGAGGG
>DATMLR010000493.1:0-3242 GCA_035570015.1 Puia sp. | reverse complement strand
TTACCTGCCCCATTGGGCCCAAAAAGTCCGAACCTCTCCCCCGCTTCCACCCGCAGGCTGAAATGCGAAAACAACTCCGGCTGATCGGGATAGTGGAAGGTAACATCCTCTAACAGCATCGCCGGGCGGGGCAGATCCGGCCCGCGCGGGGTCATATGGTCCTGTTGGCGCGGGTTCATATCTTCCAATTGATTCTCATACCTTCCAAATGATTTTTGACAAGGCCGCAAACGATTGTTGTTCGAGGTCGGCGATCTCCAGCAGATAGTCGCCTACCTGATCGAAGTCCGCCTGACTACCGAGCCGGCCCTTATAAATCCCGGCGGCCTGTACAGCCGCCGTCCGCCAGAGGTCGCCGGAGCGGGTGAAGGATAAGGAGATCTTCATGAGGACATCGTCCGGATAGTATCCGTAGGCTTCCTGCAAAAACGCGGCATAGATATACCGAAAGCCGCCGCCGCCGGTACCGATCTCCTCCTGCATGCGCACCAGCTGCGCGAGATACAGCCCCGCTTTCTTCAACCCCAGCGAATCCCGCCATTTCTTTATGCGCCGCCCGGTGTACCGGATGCCGCTTACCCCTGCGATCGGACCCGGGATGTGAAGCATGTCCCGGATATTCCGCGTAATTCCATTCTTGATCCCCCTGCAGATCAGGTCGTCGGTAATGGGTTTACCCGCTACGGGATAGTAAAGCTGCCCGCGGGGTGACAAGACACCGCGGGCAAACCTGACCCGCTCCAGCTCGTAGTCCGACATGCTGGTTGGGTTCTCCATGATCGGGTCGCTGACAAGATAACGGCCGTTGTCCTTACCGTATACGATCAAATTGTGCGCATTGAAATGGAACCGGTATTCTTTTGGAAAATAAGGTAGATAGTAGACGCCTACCTGACATCCTACGGCGCGACCGGCGTCGAGACATTCATTGAGATAAGCCTGAGCTTTCCCTTTACGGCGGAATTTCTTTCGCCGGACGGTGATGCCCAGCGCGCGGCAGGTCCGTTTGAAGATCAGTCCCGGCATGGTCCGGAAGGCAAAGGCAGGGCCCTTGTTCACCTTCAACAAGGGGATATACGTAAAGAAAAGACCTGACCCGATACCGAAAGCCAGGGGCTCCGTGATCTTCTGCACGCCGATATTTCTCAAAAGGCTTACCGTCACCCCGTTCTCGCAATGGGCCGCCTGGATATGTTCAAAGGGGATCTTCATGGGTATCCAAAGAGTTGAGATCACTGACAGAAACATCGAATACTTCTGCATACCTGCGTAGCTTCCTTTCGGACAATCTACGGAACACCCCCGGCCGCAGGTGGCGCCGCACCTGCCATTTCCAGAAGCCGGTATAGCCGGCCAGCACGCCGACATCCATCAACTTCAGCTCCATGAAATAGAGTAGCGGGCTGGCTTCCCGGCGCGACACTTTCTCCCTGGCCGCGGCTACCCGTTCGGCAATATCCTGCCAGGCTACATCCAGTGCGCCGGTCTTTACTTCCCAGCCCTGGCTTAGCTCCGTGGTATATTTTCCCGATTCGTCCGTAGCATAGCAGACCTCTTTGGTGACTTTACCGAGCGAACCGGGATCCTGGGGAACTTCTTCCTTTTTCATAGTTGAAATTCTGGGCTCCGCCCAGCAAACGATTTAACAGACGGTCAGCATAGCATACATATACGAAAAGCGGGAACTTTCCGGAACCAACAGCAAGAGTCTGTCTCCTTTTTTCAGTTTCCCGGAATGGAATAGTTCGTGGACCATCAAATACACCGAACCAGCTCCGACATTTCCCATCGTGCTCAGGTTGACAAACCATTTCTCATAGGGGATATTCGCCCCATGCAGCGCGATCTGCTCGAAGATCTTGGGCTTGAAGAACTCGCTGGACATATGGGGCAGGAAATAGTCGATATCATCGGAGGTCAACCCCTTCTTGTCCATGATCTCTTTGATCTTTTTGGCGCCAAGGGGCACGATATTGTCGCTGAGCAGACTAATGTCCTGTTTGATACTGAGGATAGATTTGGTCATGATCTCCTCCGGGGTGAAATCCAGGTAGCTTTTCAGCGTGCCGTCGGACTGTTTTTCGCTTGCCATATACATGCAGGCTTCCATTTCATTTGCATAGGAGGCGCCTTCGATCCATTCCACCCGCAGGCTTAGCCCGTCCGGGTTGGGTTCGTCGGCGAGCAGGAAGGCGGCAGCGCCGTCGGACAGCATCCACCGCAGGAACTCCTTATCGAAGGCGATGAAAGGGTTTTCGTTCAGCGCTTTCAGCTTCTGCGCCTCTTCTTCAAAGACATTGGAGACCAGCGAAGCGGAGAACCGTTCGGATCCGGTCGCCACAGCGTGGTGGATATCCCCCGTCCGGACCGCCATATAGGCGTATTTGAACGCATGCATTCCGGCACAGCAAACACCTGCCGGGGAAACCACTTCCACCGATTTTGCTTCGGGTAACCAGCCATGGACCATCACGCCATGAGAAGGCATCATCTGGTCAGGTGAGGAAGTACCGCAGGATAATAGTTCGATCTCCTTCAGCCGGGCCGCCTTGTTGTCAAAGAGCGCCCGGACAGCCAGCGCGGTCATTTGCGCGTTGGTATGGGTTGCCTTACCTTCTTTGGTCAGCGCATAGTACCGGGTTTTGATGCCATTATTGCGCAGAACGATCTTTTTTGACTTGGATGGCTTCCCGTTGATATAGCCAAGGTACAATTCCATGTCGTCACAGGAGACCGGCTCGTTGGGCATGAAGATGGAAGTGTTAATGATATATACAGGTCGTGACATAGCTTATATCCAATTAGTTCAGCGATAAATAATGGCGTCTTTTTTCCCTGATCCGCTCGGATGAAAACGGTCTGATCAGTGCCGCATCGATTGCGAGCAGGATAGGAGCGGCAACAAAAAGTGAAAATAACAGATAATATCTGAATACCACCAGCCATGCCTTTCTTTTTTTGCGCCTGACAATGAACCGGGCCCATTTCACATACGTTGGTATCGCCGTTGATTCCAGCAGCAGCAGCGAATAGCGCGTGTTGACGGCTTTCTGCCGGACCAGCTCTTCCTGTAGACCGCTCCACTGGTTGTTCATCAAACAGCGAACCATCGCTTGGCCGTGTGTAGCCGTATTCGCGATGTCTGCCGCCGAGACGCCGGGGAAAGGGAAGATCTTCAGATATCTGTCTTTTTTTCCACCCAGCAGCCAGTGGAAAATCGTAATAAAGCTGATGTGGTTCGG
>DATMLR010000492.1:0-10079 GCA_035570015.1 Puia sp. | reverse complement strand
TTACGATCGTGGTGTCGGGGATGGGGTTATTCGGGCTGGCGGCGTTGGCGGCGCGGCGGCGGACGAAAGAGATCGGGATCCGGAAGGTACTGGGGGCGGGTCTGGGAGATATAACGGCGTTGGTCAGCCGGGAATTTGTGCTGCTTGTTGGGCTGGCGCTGGTGATCGCGTCGCCGGTGGCGTGGTATTTCCTGCATGGGTGGCTCCAGAATTATGTATTCCGTGTGAGCATTGGGTGGTGGGTGTTTGGATTGGCGGCGGTGCTTGCTGTAGGGGTGGCGCTTGTAACGGTGGGTTTCCATGCGGTGCGGGCGGGGTTGGCGAATCCGGTGGAAAGTTTGCGGAGCGAATAGTTGGGGTGGGAAAACAAAGCGGCCCGCGCGAAGCGCGGGCCGCATGTATGTGGTGGCAGTAAGATCTTTCTTATTGTTTTCGAGTGTTCTGACGTCTTGTCTTGTAGTTGATACCGGTCTGGCGGCCATTACCTGCCGGGCTGCCGAGGCGGTCCATTGCGCAGCGGAAGCCGACAGTGCTGTTCGCCTGGTCTTCTTCGAGGAAGCGGCGGGTACCGGGGCTGAGCCAGTATGCGCGGTCATTCCAACTGCCGCCCTTGATCACGCGCGACTTATTGCTGATTAGGGTGGTATGGCCATAGCCGTAGCTGATACCGGCGATGGAAGAGTCACCGTCAAGATAGTTGATGACGTCGCCTTTCTGGTAGTTGCGGCGGTCCTTCGATTCGGAGTCAGTGACGGGGCGCATCTTGATGCGGCCGAGGCTGTCGCGGTCGGATTTGCCGTCTTTATCCATGGCAACGGTTTCAAACTTGTTACCGCGGAAGGGGGCTACGTCGTCAACGTCTTGTGTAGACATCGGGCGGTATACGTCAAATACCCACTCGCTGACGTTGCCGGACATATTATAAAGTCCAAATGCATTCGGGAAGAAAGAGGTTACGGGAGCGGTATAGACGGCATTATCGTTCAGACCGCCGGCAACACCCATGTTATCACCAGAACCACGTTTGAAGTTAGCCATGAAGGTCCCCTGCCAGCTGCCGTGACGTTCCTCACGAAGCCCGTTGACATTGCTGGCCCAGGAATAGACCTGTTTGTTGGCGATCAGCTCTTCCCCGTGGACCTTGTCCTTATTGCTGGGCAGGGGGTTCTGGCCGATATAGCCAAGAGCGGCGTATTCCCATTCCGCTTCTGTCGGGAGACGGTAATTGGGGAGCAGGATCCCATCCTCAAAAGTGACCGTGGTACGCGGGGTACCATTGGGGTTCTTGAGAGGATTGGCCTTGGTACGGGCCTTTTTGTCAGGGGTAGCCTGATATTCGCCCATGAGGTATGCCTTCGTATTGAAGTTCTCCTGACCAAGACCCTGCAGGTTCTTGACAGAATTAGGATTAATATAGCCGCGCTGGATCAAGGCCAGCTCATTCACCCGGTCGGAGCGCCACAAACAGAAGTCGTGGGCCTGCCTCCAGGTCACTCCTACCACGGGATAGAAGTTATAGGAAGGGTGGCGGAAGTAATATTCAACCATCGGTTCGTTGTAGGCCAGCTCGCTTCTCCAGCAGAGGGTATCGGGGAGGGCCCCGTCACGGACGGCCTTGTATTCGTCGGCGTCAAACACCTGGTCGACCCAGTAGAGGTATTCGCGGTAGTGGATATTGGCCACTTCGGTTTGGTCGATATAGAACGAGTTGACGGTTACGCGGCGCGGAACGTTGTTCCAGTCGTGCATGACGTCTTCCTGGGTAGCGCCCATGGTGAACGTACCGCCCTCGACAAAGACCAGTCCGGGCCCGGTGCGTTGTTCCTTTTCTTTGGAAACCTGAAATCCCCCCATTTTGGAATCGTTGTAATTCCAGCCGGTAACAGCCGATTGGTCCGGCTTTTTGGTGCAGGCAGCGAAGAGGGATACGGCGGTTGCCAGGATAGCTAGGTTTTTCAGTTTCATTTGATTGACGCTTTAAATTGGGCGCGCTTAAACATAGAACACCCGTAAACAGGAAAAACGATGATTTCGGCCAGTTATTGTACAAAAATACGAGACATACTTATCCACAGTTGCCTTATTTTTGCTTTTCGGGACGAGTTCCCGGAGCGGGAAAGGGGGGTGTCGGGTTTCGGTTGTTCGGGAGGGGGAAAAGGGAGCTTTGGGTTCGGTTGTTCGGGAGCTGGGGAAAAGCGGGCGTCGGGGATGGGGGTCCGGAGCGGAAAAAAGATGGCGGGCCCGGATGCGCCGGTGCGGGAATTGCAGGCAAATCGTGGGCCGGGGAGTGAGCGCGTTGGAGGAGGACGGGGCGACGAGAAACTTGGGCCGCGGAAAACAATAAAATAGTAGCAAAACCGTTCGATGGGGAGCTGGTTCGATCTTTGCAAGATGAAGCGGCGCGGAGAAGGGTAATGGTGTGAGGGGTCGATCTAATAACCTAATAATTAACAATTTAGCAGCCTATACAGCAAATCTACTTAAAAAATCCGGTGAGGTGAGGAAAGCAAATTTATGAGGTGAGGAAACCAAATTGTTAAAATTTGCGTGCTTGAGAAAACCAAAACCGTGATAGTTTTAAACACGAAATTTATCAAACTCATGAAACGATCTTACCAGGGATTAGCTGCTGCATTTCTCTTGTCAATTGTGGGAATTAATGGCGTGAAAGCTCAAACGAGCAGTCTGAACGTCACGACGACGGCGGTTCCGTTCCTGCAGATCTCACCGGATGCGCGCGCGGGCGCGATGGGCGACCTGGGGGTAGCGACTTCTCCGGATGCTTCTTCTACCTGGTATAACCTGGCCAAGACACCTTTCAATACCAAGGACATCGGGGCCGGGCTGACCTACACACCCTGGCTGCAAGACCTGGGGCTGCAGGATGTATATCTGTTGGCAGCTTCGGGATATTACAAATTTGCGCCGGATCAGGCATTATCGACTTCGCTGCGTTATTTCAGCCTTGGGAATATCCAGTTCACGGACTTTAACGGGAATGCGCTTGGCAGCGGGCATCCGCGGGAGATGGCGTTCGACCTCGGGTATTCGCGGAAGCTGGGGGATAAGTTGGCGCTTGGGCTGACGGGCCGGTATATTTATTCGAATCTGGCGTCGGGTTATGCGGCGGCGGGGGCGACGTATGAGCCGGGGAAGACTTTTGCGGTGGATATTTCGGCTTACTGGCATGGGGCGACGGTCGATAAGGGTGGCTGGAATTTCGGCGTGGCATTGAAGAACCTCGGCGGAAAGATCGGTTATACGAACAGCGCAGTCGACAAGGATTATATCCCGGCCGATCTTGGTCTGGGCACGTCCTATACCGCTGTCTTCAATGAAGATAACAAGGTGATGTTCGGGCTGGATATTCACAAGCTGCTGGTGCCGGTGGCGCCGCAGCCGACGGGTAATTCCGAGGCGGACTCGACGGCGCTGGCGAACTATGAGAACGAGAGTGTGCCGTCGAGCTGGGGCAAATCCTTCGGCGGGGAGCCGCAGTTCAAGACGCTGCAGTTCTCGGTGGGCGCGGAGTATACGTATCAGGATATGTTCTTCCTTCGCCTGGGTTACTATTACGAAGATCCGACCAAGGGTGACCTGAAATATTTCAGCACGGGTGTCGGCTTCCGCTATAATGTGATGGAGCTGAACTTTTCTTATCTCGTTCCGTCGGGGAGCGGAACCAACCGGAATCCGCTTTCCAATACGTTGCGGTTCGGGCTGATCTTCTATTTGGATAGTAAGTCGGAGACCAGCAATACGCAAAGTACGACACAATAGGCCGGCGGGTGAATCGGCGAATTTGAATATCTTTGAACGGTCCCGGGTAAAATCCGGGGCCGTTTTTTTTAAAGGCGCGCAAGGGCGAAATCACATGGCATACAGAATCGGTTTTGGGATCGACTTTCATCAACTGGCGGAAGGACGGGAGTTCTGGCTGGGCGGGGTGCTGATCCCGCATGACCGGGGTGCGCTTGGGCACAGCGATGCGGACGTGCTGATCCATGCGATCTGTGACGCGTTGCTGGGGGCGTTGAACCTGGGGGATATCGGAGTGCATTTTCCAAACACGGATGCGGCTTTTAAGGATATCGACAGCAAAATCCTGCTGGAGCGGAGCTACACGCTGGTGAAAGAAAAGGGCTGGCGGGTAGTGAATATCGACAGTACGGTTTGTCTGGAGGCGCCGAAGATCATGAAGTTTGCCCCGGCGATGCGGGAGACGATGGCGAAGGTGCTGGGCATCACGGCGGATGAGATTTCGATCAAAGCGACGACGACGGAGAAGATGGGTTACGTTGGACGCGGCGAGGGGTTAGTGGCTTATGCGACGGTTCTGGTCGAGCATATCCGAGGAACGATGCCTTGACGAAGCTCTGAGCGGGATGGGTGCGCGGGCGGCGGCGGCGGATGCGGTTAATGCTATATATTTGCGCCATGGCCAACATTAAGGTTAAAATCATCAATCAATCCCCTCATCCGCTGCCCGAATATGCTACGGAAGGCTCCGCCGGCATGGATCTCCGGGCGAACCTCTCCGGTCCTGTCGAGCTGCATCCATTGGAAAGACAGATGATCCCGACGGGAATTTATATCGAGCTGCCGCCGGGGTATGAAGCGCAGGTCCGGCCGCGCAGCGGTCTGGCGGCCCGGCATGGGATCACGTGCCTGAATTCACCCGGTACGGTCGATTCGGATTATCGGGGTGAACTAAAGGTTATTCTGATCAATTTATCGTCGGAGGTTCAGGTGCTTCATCCGGGGGACAGGATCGCGCAGCTGGTGGTGGCGCCGGTTGTGCGGGTTGGCTGGGAAGAGGTGGAAGAGATCGGGGTGACCGGGCGGAATGCCGGCGGATTCGGGCATACAGGGAAAAGTTAAAACCGAAGAAATGCGAAAACGCAGGAGTTGGGCGGTCGTGGTCCGAAAAGGTTGGGCGGTCGTGGTCGTGGCGTTGATGTTATTGGGTGCGGCGGGCTGTCGTTCGAC
Organism: Puia sp.; assembly: GCA_035570015.1. GTDB lineage: Bacteria > Bacteroidota > Bacteroidia > Chitinophagales > Chitinophagaceae > Puia. The sequence continues at coordinate 5,090 of DATMLR010000492.1, read as the reverse complement.
GAGAACACTCCGCAAAGTGATTGCTACTCCGGCACCTCATCGGGATTCGACCGTTGTCAGGGTGCAGGATTCTACGCTACCGGCGCGGGACTATCATGCCGATTCGATGGCGGTCATTCACACGGCGCTTACCGGACTTGCGCATAATCACATCGACTTCCAGACCTTCAGCGGGACGATGCATGTCCATTTTCAGGGTAATAACGGGCAGGACTATGAGCTTAATGCGGTGGTGGATATCAGACGGGATAGTTTCATCTTTATCGAGATCTATGTGATGATAGGCCCCGTGCCCAAAAAAGCCATTGTGGCCCTGATAACGCCGGACAGCGTTAAGATCCTGGACGTTATAAAGAAAGTCGTGAGGCTGCGGTCGGTCAGCTATCTTCAGGAGCAGGTGCATTCACCGGTGGACTTCGGGACGCTGCAGGATATTCTGATCGGCAACCCTGTTTATCTGGATACCTCTAACATCCTGTATTACCGGACGGAGACGAAAGGGTTGTCGCTATTTAGCGTCGGGCGTCTCTTCACGAATTTCCTGACCCTGAACGCGGACCGCACGATGAGCCATAGCAAGCTGGACGATGTCGATCCATTGAGTGCGCGGACGGGTGATATCACCTATGGGGACTACGACTATGGGGGACAGGGCCATGCGCCGGCGCCCTTCTCGACCTATCGAAAGATCTCGCTGGCGGAGAAAGGAAAGGTCGATATCGAGATCGGGATCAACAAACATTATAAGTTTAACGAATCTTTAAAGCACAGTTTTTCGATCCCTAAAAATTATAAGCGCAAATAAGCGTTATAAAACTATGTTCAAGCAACTCCTTGTCGCCACACTGCTGTTCACGATCGCCCTTCGGTCGGAGGCTCAGCCGCCGCCCGTGCAAACCAAGGCGGACCTGGAGAAGGAGCGGGCTCAGATCCAGAAGGAGATCGATGATGTCCGGCAGTCGCTTGATGAAACGCACAAGAACAAGCGGCAGACGCTTGGGCAACTGGCCCTGCTGCAGCGGCGGCTGCGGCTGCGGGAGTCGGCGATCCGGAATATCAACGCCCAGATCGACGTGATCCAGAACGATATGAATGATTCGTGGCGCGAGATCGTGAGCCTGAAGACCGAGCTGGATACCCTCAAGATCCAGTATTCACAGAGTATCGTGTTTGCATACAAGAACCGGAGCAGCTACGATTTCCTCAATTTTATCTTCTCGGCCAATACATTTAATGACGCCGTGCGGCGGATCGAATATCTCAAGTCGTACCGGGCGTACCGGGAGGAGCGGGCGGAGAATATCCGAAATACGCAGCAGCTGCTGCAGGCCAAGATCAATGGGTTGCAGGTGACGCGGGCGCAAAGGGCCGATGCGTTGAAGAGGCAGAGCCGGGAGCGGTTGCTGCTGGAGGATGAGAAGAAGGAAAAGGATGCGGCGGTGCAGCAGCTGCAGTCGCATGAGAAGGAATTGAGGAAGGAGATGGCAGATAAGAAGAGACAGGATGCACGGCTGGAGGCGGCGATTACGGCTGCGGTCCGGCGGGCGATCCGGGAGGCGACGAAGAAGAATGCGGAGGCGGCGGCAGCGAACCCCGCGCCGAAGACCCCGCCACCGGCGTCGGCAAACAACGAACCGGTTGCGCCGGCGACCCTGGAGACGGTGAAGTCCGGCGGGAAATCGGTATTTACGAGCGATGAAGACCTGCATTTGTCGGGAGATTTTTTAAAGAACAGGGGACATCTGCCATGGCCTGTTTCGGGCACGATCGCCATGAGCTTCGGGATTCATGAATATATCCCCGGGATCAAACATAACAATATCGGCGTGACGATCGATGCCAAAGGCGGCGCGGTTGTGAAAGCGGTTTTCGAGGGGGTAGTGGAGACTACCTTTAGCGTGGGGGATGCGGAGGTGGTCATGGTGCGGCACGGGAAATATTTCACTACCTATAGCAATTTATCGACGGTGTCGGTCACGAAGGGTGAAAAGGTACAGACGGGGCAGATCGTCGGTCAGGTCGACTCAAAAGGTCAGCTGGATTTCATCGTGTCGGATGAAAAGGGAATCAATTACGATCCCGAGCGGTGGTTGAGGAGGTAGGGGTGGCGAACCGGTTACGGTTGCTTGTTCATAAGGCGCGCCAATCCACCACGACATCGACTGAGGTATCGACGAGGAACCGGTAGTGTTCGGGGCTGATGTCTTTTTCCAGCCCTGCGGGGATATCATAGCCTATCGGTATCGGTTGGCCGAAGGTTAGGTTTTGGATGCAGGTAAGTATCGTCACGAGAAGAAGGGACTGAATGGCGCGAAGGGGAGACCGCATGGTATATGGGATTGGCTCTTGACGAAATATACGTATAAACTCAATTCATACGCATAAATTCATAAGGGTGCTGGGGCGGACTGGGGCGGCCTGGAGCGTGCTGGGGCGGGTTTCAGGAGGCGCTTATTCGCTGCGCAGAGATTCGACCGGATTTTTGATGGCGGCGCGGACCGCCTGAACGCTCACCGTTACCAGTGCGATTCCTACCGCTGTGAGCCCCGCAAGGCCGAAAAGCCACCAGGGCATATCGGTGCGGTAGACGAAATCCTGGAGCCAACTCTTCATAAAATACCAGGCGACCGGCGTGGCCAGCAGGATGGCGAGCCCGACGGGCCAGAGGAAATGGGTCGTCAGAATCCTTACGATATCGCCAAGGGACGCGCCCAGCACTTTCCGGATACTGATCTCCTTTTTCCGTTGTTGTGCCGCAAAGGTAACCAGCCCCAGCAATCCCATGCAGGAGATCGCGATGGCGATATACATGGCCAGTTGCAAGAGCCCGGAGGTCCTTCTTTCCTTCTCGTATAGTTTTGCGATATTATCATCCAGGAAGGAATAGGTGAATTTCTCAAGCGGGTAGGTGTTGTGCCAGAGCGTCGCGATGCTGGAAAGCAGCGCGCTGACGTCTTCGGGGCTTCGTTTATTTGCGGCGAGTTTGATGCTGATGGTGCGTTCGTGGCGGCGGGATGAGCCCATGAAAAAAGGCCGGATCGCCTCATGCAGTGACTGGGAGTTGAAGTCCCTGATGATCCCCACGACGGTGCCTTTGGTGCCGGCCATGCCTGTCGCAAGCTTCGTACCAAGCGCATCTGCCGGGTGGTTGAAACCCAGCTGCCGCGCGGCGGTTTCGTTGATCAGCAGGTCCCGGATCGTATCGGAGGTATACAGATTGCGGCCCGCGATGATCTTCAGGCCGAACAGCGGAACGTCATTTGCATCGCCCATTTCGAAGGAAGCCTCAATGCTGAGGTCTTTGAGACCATGATAGATGAGGGGAGTGCTGGGATGCCATTCGGCGATCGGCGTTTGGAGGTGCCGGGTCACGATGGCTACCCCCGGTAGTTCGCGGATCTCCTGTGCGAGCACTTCGCGATCGCCGGGCGGATATTGGCCGCTGGTGTGCAGCGTGAGTATGGCGTCGGTGCTGAACCCAAGGTCCTTGTTGAGCACATAGTGCATTTGACGGCCCACGATCAGGGTGGCCATGATAAAGATCAGCGAGATGGTGAACTGGAAGACGATCAGACCTTTGTGCAGAAAGCGATTTGGTTCGAGCTGCCGGGTGGCTTGTCCTTTCAGGCTCAGCACGGGCAGAAGGGAAGAGATGATCTTCGCCGGATAGAATCCTGCGAGCAGCGCGGTTATAACGGTGATCGATACGAGAAAAACGAGGATAGCCGGATCGGTCAGGTTGAGCCGCACGCCGTCAGGGACATAGACCCGGAGCAGGCGGAGGGCGGGCGGGGTGATCAGCAGGGACAGCAGGGTGGCGAGGGTGGAAAAGATTAGTGTCTCGCCCAGGAACTGAAAAGCGATGTCCCTTCGACGGCCACCCAGCACTTTGCGGATGCCGATCTCTTTGGTCCGTTGGAGGGACTGGGCTGTCGAGAGGTTGACGAAATTAACCGCTGCCAGCAGCAGGATAAAGACAGCGATCCCCATGAGCCCATAGAGGGTGGGCAGATGGGCCTTGCGGCTGAAGCCGTCGGGATAGCCGGCGTTGAAATGGATATCCCCAAGCGGCTGGAGGTGAAGCGTAATGGATTCGTCCTTACCGGGACGCACATATTTCCGGACAAGGGCGGGGAACTGGCGTTCGATCTGGGCCGGCGTCGTCCCTTTGGCGAGCTTGATCAGCCCCTGTGAATAATAGTCCCATGCGAACCAGGCGTTCATATCGATGTCCTCTTTGAGGAAGCTGGATTTAACCGTGGCGAAGGAAATAAAATCCTTAAATCCAAAATCGGTGTTGTGGTTCCAGTCCCGGACGACACCCGATACGGTGCAGTTGAGGGAGTCGTTATAAATGACCGGGCGGCCAATGGCTTCATCAGGGGTGATATTACCGAAGTAGTGTTGGAGTTCGCTTTGGGAAAGGACCACGGTGAAGGGCCGGTCGAGGCTCGTGGCGGCATTGCCGGCCAGCCATTGGTACTTGAAAATGTCGAAGTATTGCGGTTCGGCAACGATGATCGGGGAAGGGGTCCCGGATTGCGGTTTGTCAAAATACCGGTCGGCGCCCTTTGAGCGGGTTGTCGCTTTTGCCGGGATCGTCACTTTTGCCGGGATCGTCACCTTGGCATCGTAGTCGTAGAAGGCGGATACGGTCTCGCAGCCGGTGAGGTCGTTGCGAAGGGTCTGGGGGAGCGGCGAAACGACAAAGCCCACGTTGCGGCTATCGCCGTCATCCGCTTTGCGGTCCGCGACTACGCGATAGATGCGATCTTTATCCGGGTGGAAGGTATCGTAGCTCAGCTCGAAATGGGTGATCACGTAGATGATCAGGCAGGAGGCGATGCCTACGGTCAGTCCAAGGACATTGATGAGGCTGTAGACGCGATGGCGGGCGAGTTTGCGGATGGCGATGAGCCAGTAATTTTTTAGCATAGAAGGCTGGTGTTGGGCGAAGGGTCCGGAGGGACCTATTCGCTGCGTAAAGAATCGACGGGATTTTTAATCGCGGCGCGGACCGCCTGGAAACCAACGGTCACGATTGCAATGGCCACCGCTGCGAGCCCGCAGATGCCGAAGAGCCACCAGGG
>DATMLR010000491.1:0-4100 GCA_035570015.1 Puia sp. | reverse complement strand
CATAGATTCCCACACATCCAAGCCCCGCCAACAGAAACCCCAGATCACTCCGCCGGAAAGAAAAGTTACCACTCCTCCACGCCACTCCCGCAATGACCAGACATCCCACCGTGGAGCTCGCAATCCCCGTCATGCTCCACTGCCATCCCTTGTGTGCGATCTGCGAGACAAGACTCGTACCCATCAAACATGCCCAGCCTAACCAGGACAACACACTCGGCGTGATCTTGCGGCGCAAACAATTGATCACATAGATGACTTGCGCGACGCTAATCACTATACCCGCCAGCAGTCCCATGATTCTCTCCACATCCATCATTTAGGTACGGCGATTGTAATATTCCGGTAATCGATCGGTCCATGATCGCCCTGCAGATAGATCGGCCCCGGCTCCCCTTCATGGCTGTTTAGCGCACCGCCAGTAATCCCCGGGATCTCCGCATTGCAGATCACCGTCTGCCCATTGAAAACCACCGTCACAAGCCTACCCACCAGTGTAATATCATACGTCTGCCAATCTCCCGGCCCCTTCGACGCGGGAACGCTCGGCGGCAGGAACCCATATACCGCCCCAATCACATCATTCGGCGGCTCCGCGCCCTCCAGGTCCTCGATCTGGACCTCATACCGGCCCCGCAGGTATACGCCGCTGTTACTTTCTTTCGGGTACCTGAACTCGATATGCAGCTTGAAGTCCATATAACGGCCATCCGTAAGGATATTTGAGCCCGAATGCGGGCTGCGCAGGATCCCGTCCGCGGCGACCCACTGATTGGTATTTCCGGATGCATGCCAGCCCGTCAGCGTCTTGCCGTCGAAGATCGACACCGGATCACCCCACACCGGCTCCGCGGTTCGTACCAGCGCCGGCGCCCGATAACCAACCCAATTATACATCTGTCCGCTTGGAACGACCATCGTGCCCACCAGACTGTCTCCCTGGAAATGCCCTTCAACCGAAAGATCACGGTCCTCACGCTCCCATTGCGGCGGAATAGAAAAGCTCAGCTTTCCGTCGACAAAATGATATCGTGACACCGGCCGGGCACTCCCCCCACCGCCTACAAAACGTCCCACCAGCATCCTTGTCCCCGACTTGATGACCTCGAACCAGGACGGTACCGGCCGCCCATTCATATATACGGTAAGATCCCAACGCCCCAGCAATGCCGCAGTATCAGACACCCCCGACGCCGAACAGGTTACAACCATGCAGCCGCTAAATGCAATCGTCAAAAACCAGCTTTTCATGACACAAAATTTCATCAAAAGGTACACAAATTCTACTCCGTCCGGAGACTTTTCGAAGGGTTGGCAACCGCCGCTTTCAACGTGTGGAATGTAACCGTCATCATCGTGATCACCAGCACCGCCACCGCGGAAAGCACAAAGGGCGCTACCGGCATCCCGATTCTGTAAGGAAATACATTAAGCCATTTGTCCATAAAGAACCAGGCTACCGGGAAGGCAATCAGGCAGGAAAGGCCCACCAGCAGCACAAAATTGCCCGTAACCAGCGGGACAAGAGTGCCTACGCCCGCGCCCAATACCTTGCGGATGCTGATCTCCTTACGACGTTGTTCGGTAGTAAAGGCGATTAGTCCCAGGAGACCCAGACAGGTGATGAGGATCGTCAGCCCGGAAAAGGCGGTGAAGATCTTTCCGCGCCTTTGATCTGCGGCAAACTGACTATCGAAATCGCGGTCCAGGAAGGTGTACTCGAAGGGGATACCCGGAAAGATAGTCTTCCATTTCGATTCGACATTCGCAAGCGTGGCCGGGATGTCTTCCGGGCGAAGTTTTACCGAGATCATATTGCTATAATGCTGATAAAACAGGATCAACGGCGCGATGGAGTCATACAGCGACCTTTGGTTAAAGTCCTTTACGACGCCTATCACTTCCATATAGAAGGCGCTCGTGTCGCCGGGATATTTCACCCGCTTACCGATGGGTTGGTCCCATTTGTAATACCTGACCATGTTATCGTTGACCAGGACGCGCGTCGAATCCTCGGTCCCGGAGAAATTCCTCCCTTTGACAATCTGTATCCCCATAGTAGGGAGAAAATGCTCGTCGACGGCGTAGTTGAAGACTCCCTTTTGTACATAACCTTTGTCGGATGGCATCGACAAGAGATTAAAACCAACATTATCCCCCGGGACGGCTTGGCTCGAGCTGACATACATGACCTGTGGGATCATTTTGACCTCGTTCTCGAAGGCCTGTACCTTGGAACCAAGGTTCTGCCGCGTATTAGGTCTGATGGTCAGCACCTGCTCCTTGCTGAACCCAAGGTCGATGTTACGCAGGTATTTTAGCTGTCCATACACGATGAGTGTGCAGATGAGCATGATCATGGAGATCGAGAACTGAACCAGCACGAGCAGCCTCCGCAGGGTCACATTGCCGCCGGCCGTTGAAAGGCTGCCTTTAAGAACGTCGACAGGGTTGAACCGGGACAAGTAAAAGGCGGGATAGCTGCCACCTGCAAATCCTACAAACACGATCAGCGCCAGCAGGATCAGGTAGGTATCGGGTTGCAGCAGGGTCCGGAAGGAGAAGGTCTTGCCGGAGAGTAAATTGAAAGTTGGCAGGAGCAGCGCGATAAGGATCATGCTAAGGATGAGCGCTAGCACGGTCGTGAGGATCGACTCGATGAGAAACTGGGCGATCAGTTGGCCTTTCGTGGACCCGGTCACCTTCCGGATACCGATCTCCTTCGCCCTTCTTGCCGAGCGCGCCGTGGTGAGGTTCATATAATTGATGGATGCGATGATGAGCATGAACAGCGCTACCGCGGAGAAGATGTAGATATAAGACATGCTGCCCTGCTGTTCGGGCTCATTTTCCGTCTTGGTATGCAGATGGATAGAAGTGATGGGAACGACCTCATATCGGATCTTGATATTGTACTGGGCGAAAATAGGCGCCATGTATTTGTCATACAAAGGTTTTAGCTTGGCCTGCAGAGTCTCGGGCCGGGCATTTGGCTTTAACAACACATAAGTAAAGAGGCCGAACCCGCCCCAGTTGCCGGTCTGACTGAGCATTTGCGGAGGCAAAGAGGTGATGGAAATAAGCGCGTTGAACAGGAGGTGCGAATTCTTCGGTACATCCGGTACGACCCCGGTCACCTTGTAGTTGACCGTATCGCTCATAATCGACCGGCCCAGGGCACGCACATCCTTGCCAAAGATGCGGTCTGCCACACTGCGGGTGAGGACGATTGAGTGCGGCGCCACCAACGCGGTTCGCGGGTCACCTTCGATAAAAGGCCAGCTGAAAATCTTAAACACGTTGCTATCGGTCAGAAACACCTTGTCAACGTATAATTGGTTGTCGCCGATCTTGAACAATTGCTTACCCCCCGGCATAAAACGTGTCGCCTGCTCCACTTCCGGGAAGTCCCGTTGTAGGGTAGGCCCCAGGGGAATCTGAGTCACCGCCCATTTCATCTCCTCTTTCTCTGGCTCCTTTGCGAAGCCATTGATCCGGTAGATCCGGTCCGAATTGACATGATAACGGTCATAGCTGAGCTCATCCAGGACATAGAAGATAAGGAAGAGGCTAAAGGTAATGCCGATGGTCAGCCCGAGGATGTTTAGGAGGCTATACCATTTGTCCCTCTTGAAATTGCGCAGGGCGATGAGAAGGAGGTTCTTGAGCATGGCTACTTATGATTTCCTATAAATATACGCCTAATGCCCTGATCCAGGGATCGAAAACCCTTATCTTAGTTACCATGAGAAATCTACTGCTCCCCATCCTGGTTGCCCTCGCGCCCTGCGCGCACCTGAACGCCCAACTCTCCCCGACCGAGCGTCAACTCACCGACTACATCGACGCCCACTTCGAAGCCTCCATCCGCCTGCTTACCAACTCCGTCAACATCAACAGCGGTACCCTCAACATCGAAGGCGTCCGGAAGGTCGGCGAACTATATGCGCGCGAACTGCGACAACTCGGTTTTACCACCGAATGGGTCAACGAACCCGACTCCCTCCACCGCGCCGGCCACCTCGTCGCCACCCATCACGGCAAAGCCAAAGGCAAACGCCTCTTTCTCATCGGCCATCTCGACACGGTGTTCGAACCCG
>DATMLR010000490.1:0-9077 GCA_035570015.1 Puia sp. | reverse complement strand
GCAACCGGGGGATTCGACGGTCGGCAATACGTGGTCGTCGCATTTTCAGTTGACTATCATCAACCAGTCCCATCTCAAGTTCCATGCGAAATACAGCGGGATGAACAGCCTGGATACGTCGGGGCCAAGCGCAACGAGTATCACTACTACGCTTTTTCTGGGCCGTCGGTTATGGAAGCATGCCACCTTCTTTTTCAATCCCGAGCTATCGGGCGGGGCCGGGCTGAGTTATGCAGTAGGGGTGGCCGGTGCCTTGAACGGCGAAACCTATCGGATCGGCGATCCTGCCCCTTCGGTCTCTGTAGCAAGGGCCTTTCTGCAGCAGATCGTCCCGCTGGGAGCGGGCGGTCTTACCGACGTGGCTGACGGTCCCAACCTGATCGAGGGGAAAATCCCATCCCGACGGCTCACGATCACCGCCGGGAAGTTCTCGATGTCCGACTTCTATGACATTAACAACTACAGTCATGATCCCCGGTCGCAATTCCTGAACTGGTCGCTGATGAGTAATGGCGCCTGGGATTATCCTGCGAATACGAAAGGCTATACCGAAGGGCTTCACCTCGAGTTGGTTGTGCCCGGGTGGGCTGTTCGGGCGTCCAGCGTTGCGGAGCCTACGGTTGCCAATCATCCTTCGATGGAATATGTATTTAACAAGTCGGCCTCAGAGACGGTAGAGTTCGAACGTGATTATTCAATCGGGAAACAACCGGGGATCGTGCGGTTATTGTTTTCGTACACCCAATCACGGGCGCCATCCTATAAGTCGGGGCTTGCTGCACTTACGGATGATGATACGACCCTGCTGAAGGTGATCTCGGGAAATGCGGAAAGCCCGGTCTTTGGCGGACATAAAGGAGCGATCTGCATCAATGCGGAACAAAACCTCACCGACAACATCGGCGCCTTTTTGCGGGCGGGCTGGAACGACGGGCAGTTTGCCACCTGGGCCTTTACCGAGATCGATCAGACCCTAAGCGGCGGGTTTTCGTTCAAAGGTCAGCGTTGGGGAAGAAGCGGCGATATCGCGGGTGTCGCGGGTGTCATAAACGGGATATCCGCCGTGCATCAGGCTTTTCTGAAGGCGGGAGGATATGGCTTCATCATCGGCGACGGTTATCTGAACTATGGATATGAAGAGATCCTGGAGACGTATTATAAGGCGGCGTTGTTTACGAATGTCTATCTCAGTGCGGATTATCAATTCGTCAACCATCCGGGGTATAATAAAGACCGGGGGCCGGTAAATGTGTTTGCGATCCGGGCGCATTTTGAGTTTTAAGTTAAATTGCGAGAAATCTACTGTTATGAAATGGCTTCTAGCCTTTGTATACCTGGTCGTTTCCGAGTGTGGCCGGGCTCAAACCTACGCTATTCTAGCGGACCGGTTGATCGACGGCAAGAGCGATCAAACGTTGTCGAATCCGACGATCATCGTACGGCAGGGTAAGATCATCGACGTCAATTTTAATCGTTCCATTCCCGATTCCGCGATCGTCATCGATCTGAAGGGACAGACGGTGCTGCCGGGGTTGATGGATGTGCATACGCATCTGCTGGCGGGTCCGGAAGATTACGATAAGGATCTGTATGGTAACTCGCCATCGTACAGGTCCCTCCGGGCGGTGATGCAACTGCGGACGGCGCTGAATAATGGCATTACGACATTGCGGGACGTGTGTTCGGAAGGAGCGGGGTTTGCCGATGTTGACCTGGGGAGGGCGGTGGATTCGGGTTTTGTTGATGGCCCGCGGGTCTATCCGGCGGGGCCGGGGATCGCGGCTACCGGTCAATATCTTCCGTTTGGCTTCGAGCAGAACTGGACGATCGACTTGCCTGCCGGTACGCAGTACGCGACGGGAGTGGATGAATGCATTAAAGCTGTTCGGGAACAACGATCGCGGGGAGTCAAGTGGATCAAAATGTATGCAGATTTTCGCTCGCCAACGTTCAGCCCGGAAGAAATGAAAGCGATCGTCGGCGAGGCCAATAAGCTGGGTATCCAGGTGGCGGCGCATGCCCAGTCGGCGACGGGTATCCGGTGGGCGATCGAGGCCGGGGTGCGGTCCATCGAGCATGGGGTGCGATTCAACGATACGCTGATCCGGCTGGCGTTAGCGCATGGCACGTTCTGGTGTCCCACCCTGACTGTGCTGCAGGACCTGCCTGCTTCCGTTCTCGACACGATGTACAAATATCTGAACCATGCTTACAAAGCGGGGCTTCCGATCGTAATGGGGACGGATATCGGGAGCTTCCCATGGAATATTAATGAAACCGGAGAGTTGGAGATCTATGTCCGGAAAGCGGGCCTCACGCCGATGGATGCGATCAAGACGGCGACGCTGAATGCAGCGAGGCTGCTGCAGATCGATAATAAGCTGGGGCAGATCCGGACCGGCTACATTGCCGATATCATTGCGGTAAAGGGCAATCCCCTGGAGGATATTGCGCTGATGCAGCAGGTCGATTTCGTAATGAAAGAGGGGAAAATCTATAAGCGGCCATGAGTGAGGATAGGGACATCCCGGAATATGATCCTCTCGATGTGCTCGTTAACCGGCTGCTGGGGGGCGGCGCCGGCATGCCGGTGCCTACCGTGGAACTGACGGCGGAAATGGTGGAATTCTATAAAACCCCGGTACGAGTTGTCGTGGAGCTGGCAGAGCGGGTGAGTTGGGGGCCGGAGGATGTATTTTTTGATCTGGGGTCGGGGCTGGGGCAGGTGGTCATGCTAGTGAATACCCTGACGGGAGTGGTCGGGAAAGGGGTGGAGATCGAGCCGGCTTATTGTGCGTATGCGCGGGCCTGCGCGGCGGCCCATGGGTTATCGGATGTTGAATTCATTGAGGGGGATGCGCGGGATGTCGATCTTGCGTCGGGAACGGTGTTCTTTTTGTTCACGCCGTTTAAAGGGGAGGTGTTTCTTCGGGTAATGGATCGATTGAGGCTTTTGGCTTTGACGCGCGAGATCAGGGTGATCGGGTATGGGCCGTGCTCGGCGGAGATCGCGCGGCTAGGTTGGTTGAGGCAGGAGGAGGGCGCAGCGAGCGGGGAATATAGGCCACAAATTTTCAATAGTTCGGCAGAGGATCGCGGGGCATCATCTAAATAATTTTCCTGCTTTTATGACGAGGTAGACGGTGTTGATGTTGTCAATATCTTCCAGTGGATTGTTGTTGAGCACGACGAGATCGGCTGTTTTTCCCGTTTCGATGGTCCCGGCTGTCGATTCGATGCCGAGAGCCCGCGCGCCATTGCGGGTTGCGGCGATGAGCGCATCGGCATTGGAAAAGCCGGCGTCTTTGACGAGTGCCGCCATTTCTCCCTGGACAAACACTTCCTGATCATCGTCAGTCCCGGTGCAGATGGTAACGCCGGCTTTGTAAGCCTGCGCGGTGAGGCGGCGGATGATCGGAACAATGTAGCGGCGGCTGCTGTCCTGGGAGCCCAGTCGCTCGTAGGTCAGGAAGGTTGCATCGAGAATGGTATGATGCGCCTTCATGTTTGCGAGCATGGTGGGATCGGCGTGGACGTGATCGTCCCAGAATTTGCCGTCGTGATGTCCGAGCTTCCAGGTGGTGGGGATGCTGTCCATGGTCTCGTAGAGGAGCAGCGGCGCGTGGCTGATGGAACTGACACCGGCCTTGATGAGATCGGAGGGGCGCGCTTGCTGAAGCCACGCGTGGCCCCAGACGAGAAGGCCTTGTCTTTTCGCTTCGAAGACGATCTTTTCGACGGTCACGGGATCGATGTCGGCGTAGAGTTTGATACCCGTAGCCCCGGTGCCTTTTGCTTCGGCGACGGCAAGCGTGAAGTCGGTTGTTGGAGTGACCGCCCGCATGAAGGGCATTTCGCCGGCGACACCCGCCGCTGTAGAGCTATGGGTGCGTGGGTCGGTAAAGAATTCCGGTCCCGCCATCAGGGCGGAATAGTAGATATCGGGGCTGAGGATATCACCGGTCCGGGCGTCACGGGAAAGCCCGGCGAGGACGCGGGCGTCACCGGCCATATCGCGTACCGTAGTGATACCGGAGCGAAGCATACGTTCAAGAACTTTAAGTGTGTTGGCGCGATTGTCGGTGCCGCTGGGGTCGGTGGCCATGTGGACATGGGTGTCGATGAGCCCGGGAATGAGGTATTTGCCGATGGCGGGGAGGATGCTGACGGTATCGGGGAGCGTCCGGGTGCCGTCGAGGAAGATCTCTTCGATCTTGCTGTTTCGGATGACGACGGTCTGGTGGGCGAGCCCGGGGATATGATTGGCGTCGATCAGCGTGACACCGGTGAGAGCGTACCTGTTGAGATTTGTCTGGGCTTGCGTGGAGGTGAGCGCCATGCAAAGTGTAATGGCGGCAATAAGGCAGGTTGGCTTCATGCCTGAAGTTAGTAATTTTAGGGACCTAAACAATTGTTATGGACACCCATCTACTCATCGATGAAGTATTGCGCTGCTGGAAGATCAGTAATGAGGTGGATATTATTTTGTTGAAGGCGTTGCCAGCGGTCATCTGGCCAATGAAGATCCCGGGTTATCAGCACAAGACGGTCCGGATGATGGGCGCTCATTTGCACAATACCCGTTGCATGTGGACCCGCCAACTAGGGCGAAAATGGAAGATTGCGGCGCCCTCGCCGATAGATAACAAGGAAATTTCCGTCAAGGAGTTGATCGTGGCGTTGAATGAGAGCTCGGATATCATGCTGGATCTGCTCGCAGCAGGTCTCGATAACAACAACCGGCTTCCGGGCTTTCCACCGGGCGCCGTACAGTTCACGCACTATATGGTGGCGCATGAGGCTCATCACCGGGGGCAGCTGATCATGGCTTCCAGACAACTGGGGTACCCGTTCCCCGCACCCGTGATGGGGAAGTTGTGGCAGTGGTCAAAATTGTGATCGGCAGGCGGACATTGTGATCGGCAGGCGGACAACGAGCGTATCGTAATCGAACATTCAAAGGGCTGTGGGAGTTGTTACGCGACTGATAACCAAACCGTTCAATTTCTGGCATTGTGTTGGCACCCGGATGTTGGTCCAAAACCCAGCTTCATGTTGAAAAGTTACTTCCTGTTGGCCTGGAGAAATCTTCTTAGGCATAAGACCTCTTCGATTGTGAATGTCAGCGGGCTGGCCCTTGGGCTGACCACCAGCATTTTGGTGATGCTATTTCTTGTGGATGAATTCAGCTACGATCAATTCCATAAAAACATTTCCCAACTCTATCTGGTGATGCGAAATCAAAAGGTGGCGAATGGGATCGCGACCCGTGAAACAACGGCTGGCCCGATGGGGAAAGCGCTGGAGGCCGGGATGCCGGTGGTGGTGCATTCGGCCCGGCAGGCCGGGATGTGGGGAGTGGCGCGGGTTGGGGACAAGCAGCTTTCTATTAGCGGGATATATGCCGATCCGTCCTTTTTCCAGATGATGACTTTCCCAGCTATTGAAGGCGATCCAGTCAGCGCGTTGAAAGACCCGACGGAAGTCGTATTGACGGAGTCGGAGGCGAAGAAGCTATTCGGAACGGGTCAGGCAATGGGTAAGGTGTTTGTTATCCAGGATACCGTAGCAGTAAAGGTCGGTGCGGTGGTTCGGGATGTCCCCAGAACGAGTACGATCCAGTTCGATTGCGTCCTTCCGTTCGCTGCGTTCGAGCCGCAAAATGACTGGTTACAAAAATGGGATGATAACCGAATCCTGACCTACGTGGAATTACGGCAGTCGGCCGACATAGCTGCTTTCGAGCGGCAGGCCACTACCCTACTGCAGACACGCAGCAATGATCCGACGGTTTCGCAGTTCCTCATGCCGATGGCGAGGATGCATTTACATTCCGGTTTCAACAATGGTAAGCAAACCGGCGGGCGGATATATATCGTAGCGCTGATCGTCATTCTGGGTTTGTTCGTGCTGGCGATTGCGTGCATCAATTTTATGAATATTGCCACGGCCCGGTCGGAGGCCCGGGCGCGGGAGGTGGGTATCCGGAAGGTGATGGGCGCTACGCGGAAGGTAGTGATGCTGCAGTTCTTTTGTGAGGCGATTACCATCGTGTTCCTGTCCCTGGGTGCGGGATTGCTGCTGAGCCGGGCGGTCATTCCGGTTTTCAATCGGTATATGAATGTGAATATTGAATTGACCCTGACCGATTGGCGGGTTTGGGCAGGAATGTTGGCGATCGGGCTCCTGACAGGTGTGTTGGCAGGGAGCTATCCGGCGGTGTTCCTCAGTCGTTTTGTGCCCTCCAAAGTATTGAAAGGCCGGGTCTTTTCCGATAAACGGGGAACCTTGTTACGTCGGGCGTTGGTGACGGCGCAATTCTGGGTGGCGATCTTTTTTATTGTCGGTACCCTAGTCGTATGGCAGGAGATCGATCATGTACGGAGCAGGCCGATCGGATATGACCAGGAGAACCTGATCGATGTCCACAGTTCGGCCGAACTTGGGGCGAAATATTCGTTGTTTGAACAGGAGATGGGTGATATCCCCGGGGTCCGGAGTGTCACTGCCGGAAGCGACAACCTGGTGAACTTCAATTCCGGAGTAACCGGTTTAGACTGGACTGGAAAGATTCCCGGGCATGAGGTTTCGATCATGATCACCAGCGTAGGTTATGATTGGGTCAGGACAACGGGGATGGGACTGGCGGAGGGCCGTGATTTCAGTTCCGCTTACGGCACGGATAGCGCGGCCTGTCTGGTCAACGAGGCAACGGTAAGCCAGCTTGGGCTAAAGGAGCCTGTTCTCGGTCAAAAGCTCGGTGGCAGCCCGATCATCGGGGTAGTAAAGAATTTTGTCTATAATAATCCATCGGGGATCATTGCTCCGATGGCGCTCTATTTATACAAGGGTGGGCCCGACAAGGGCGGCCACTTCTTTGTCCGGATCCGTAATGATGCGCACTGGCGGGAAACGATCGCCAGCATCGGCAAGGTGGTTAAGAAGATAGACCCGAAGCATTCGTTGGACTTCTCGTTTACGCAGGAAGAATATCAGCAACGTTTCGAAGAGTTCACTACCTATGGGGTGTTGGCGACGATCCCGGGCGGGCTGGCGATCTTCATTTCCTGTCTGGGGTTACTTGGGTTGTCGGCCTTCCTGGCGGAACGGCGGTCGAAGGAAATGAGCATTCGTAAGGTGTTTGGGGCCAGTGTGCAGCAGGTCATCCTGTTGCTGTCGCTGGACTTTCTGCGGCCGGTGGTTATCGCCTTCCTTCTTGCCGTTCCGGCCGCGGGGTGGGCGGCTAATTTATGGCTGAATAATATCACCTATCATGTCTCGTTGAGCTGGACGGTCTTTGTTGCTGCGGCGGGGATCACCTTGCTGGTTGCGCTATTGACCGTCGGGTATAACGGGATGCAAACGGCGTATGAGAATCCTGCGGCGAATTTGAAGAATGAATGACCGGATCGATCGCCCGGATATTATCGAAGATCCCGGTCATGGCGATCCAATTTTTGCATTACATTGTTCTTATACAATTTTCCGATCGGGATCTCGACTTTTCCGATCCCGACGCATTCGCCGGTGTAGGAGTTGATCTTTGACTGGGAAACTATATAGGATCGATGGGTGCGGAGGAAGGCGGATTCGGGGAGCATGGCTTCGATGGCGGCCATCGAGTGCTTGGTAATAATCGGGCCTTTTGTCGTGATGATCTTGATATAGTTCTTCATCCCCTCTATATAGACAATATCTTCCAGCATAACCTTCACCATTTTCCGGTCGGTGCGAAAATACAAATAAGAATCGGGCCGGCCCTGGGGGCGTTCGGGTGCCGCCGGGGCGAATGCTGCAGATGGAGGGCCCGCAAGGGGGAGAGCGGAGGCGGGCGCGGGCGGAGCGGATGTCCCGGGCGGGGCGATCGGTGCGGGCGGGGCGATCGGTGCGATCTGAAGTAAGGCCTTGTTGACGGCCTTGAGGAACCTTTCGAACTGGATGGGTTTGAGCAGGTAGTCGACAACATCGAGATCATAGCTTTCGAGCGCGTATTCGGGAAAGGCGGTAGTCAGGATGACCTTTGGCGGGTTGCGAAGGATGCGGATGAGCTCGGTGCCTAACAGTTCAGGCATCTGGACATCGACGAAGAGCAGATCGACGGATTGCTGGCGGATAATGGTCATGGCCCGGATGGCGTTGTCGCATTCGGCGACCAGCTCGAGGGTTGGCACGCGGGCGACAAAACGGACAATGACCTCCCTGGCGAGCGGTTCGTCGTCTACTACCAAACATCTGATTGCTGAATTATCCATGGGCTGTTTTTGTGTGGCTGGGCTCTGGTATGGAGTGGCTGAGCTCTGGTATGGCGTGGCTGAGCTCCAGCCGGACATTGACAATAAACAGGTCTGGCTCGGTGACGATGTTCAACTCGTGCCTGCCAGGATACAAAAGGTCCAACCGCTTACGGACGTTCATCAGCCCGATCCCTTCCGCAAAATTATCTTCTTCTGCTGTAGGGCGTTTGCCGTTGATCAACTTGACCAGCAGCCAGTCCTCCTTGAGATCGGCTTCAATGCTAATCCAGGGTTGTTCGAGCATCTGGCTGGTCCCATGTTTAAAACAATTCTCGACGAGGGGTAGTAAGAGCAGGGGCGCGATGTAATAGCCATTGGGGTCAGCGGGCAGGCGGGTAGTGAGATCGAGCGCGGTATAGCGGACCTTTTCAAGATCGATATAGTCGCGGATCAGGTTAAATTCCTGGGACAGTTTGACCAGAGGGCGGTTGCATTCATAAAGGATATACCGAAGGAGGGCAGACAGTTTGAGCAGCATGTCGGAGGCGACGGGCGAGGTGTTTTCGGCGATGGAATAGATATTGTTTAGCGTATTGAACAGGAAGTGAGGATGGAGCTGAGCTTTGAGGGATTGCAGTTCAGCATCGAGCTTTTCGCGCTGGAGGATGCTGACACGGTATTCCTTTTCGTACCAATGTTTGGCCAGCTTGAGAGCAGCGGCGAAGCCAGCGACGTTGAGGGTGGCCTGGAGGCCGGAGAGGAAGTCGTAGGGGAGATTTTGGCTGATGGTGATTTGGGAATTGAGCGGTATGGTGATCTCTTTGCCAGAGACGACGACGGATC
>DATMLR010000489.1:0-4488 GCA_035570015.1 Puia sp. | reverse complement strand
GTTGATACAAATGGTAAGTGGCCGGATTTCCTGCTGAAGGCCCTCGAAATTATAGTTGCCGATGACACCGATGATCACCCCCTTCTTTCCCCATTGCTCGAATCGACGTCCCAACGCCTGCTCCGGCCTCGAGTACCCCAGGAACTCCACCGCCTTCTCGTTGACGATCATCGCCTCCATCGTATCTGTTGCCATATGCGGATCAAAGAAGCGCCCTGCCAACAATTTCATTTTGTATTGTTCCAGATAGCCAAAGTCCACGTAGGTTAGATCCACAATAGTCGGCTTCATCTCACCACGACTGTTTTCCAATGAAGTGTTCGCTGTATAATCCCCTTCACCGGGCACACTGCCCGACAACGCGACTGACTGTACATTCGGAAGTTTAGCCACCTCCTGCCGGAAAGCCAGCTTGTGAACATCATTGTGCTCGTCGATCACCAGCTCCTGCTGTTTATCGAACCCAAGATCCCGACTGCGCATATAATCGAGCTGCAAAAAGACCACCGCCGTACCTATGATCAGGAAGATAGAGATTGTAAACTGGAATACGACCAGGCCCCGCCGCAGCAAAAGCCCACGCGTACCCGAACTGAACCGGCCCTTCAACGACTCGATCGGGCGGAAACCCGATAGGACCAGCGCCGGATAGATCCCCGCGAGCAACCCGATTATCAATGCGATCCCCATCAGATCCAAGAGTTCGCCCGGCCGGCTAAACACCCCGGTGCTCACCGTTTTTCCCGCTATCAGATTGAACGACGGAAGCAGCGCCTCGGCAAGCGCACTGGCGAACACCAACGCGATTAGGCACAACAGCACCGACTCACTTAGGAATTGCCGCATCAACTGGAACCGTACAGCTCCGATCACTTTACGGATGCCCACCTCCCTGGCCCGCTCCGCAGACCGCGCCGTCGTCAGGTTCACAAAATTGATACACGCGATCAGCAAAATGAACAAGCCGATCAGGGAGAATACATACACATTGATTTTACTCCCGGAAACCCAACCCCCGCGGGATGACCAGTAAGTGTCCTTCAGCTTTTCCAGGGATAGCGCTTCCTCCTGATGCGACGACTTCAATGTCGCCGCCATATGGCGGTCTATAAAGGATTTGAACTGTGACTCCAGCGCCGCGGCGCTTGCTCCCGGCTTCAGCAAGAGATAGGAAGTCGTATTTTGTCTACCCCAGAGCGTGTCCGTATTTGCATTGCGCTGGAATCGCTTCATCGTCGTCATCGAGACGAAAAGATCAGCCTTGATCGTCGAATTTTCCGGCAGGTCCTTCATAACTCCGGTGACTTTGGCATTATATCCGCTGTCGGAGAAAAATAGGGCCTGACCGATCGGATCGGTGGACCCAAAATATTTTTTTGCAGTTGACACCGACAACACAACACTAAAGGGCTCCCTTAATGCCGTCGCCGGATCACCCTCCACAAGCGGAAAGTCGAAGATGTTGAACAACGCGGAATCTGCGAATATCGTCCTCTTTTCCTGGAAGAAGACATCACCTCGTTTTAACAACGTCGACTGCCCACTCAGCCGTACGACATCCTCGATCTCTGGATACTCCCTTTTCAAATTGATCGCCATCGGCATCGACGATGTCCAATTAGACTGGATTCCGGATGCCGACTTGATATCGGTAGCCAGCCGGTAAACCCGATCCCGCTTCGTGATGAAATCATCATAACTGTACTCGAAACGCACATACTGGAAGATCAGAAAGAAAGCGGCCATCCCGATGGCCAACCCGACAATATTCAGAATCGTAAAGCCCTTATGCCGCCAGAGACTGCGGAAGGCGATCTTGAAATAATTTTTTAGCATACCGACACGGCACACACCCAATGCCAACTCGCCAATCAATTAACAATCAATATCCCATGCCGACCTAACACCGAACAATTGTCCGCTAATGATACACCGGCTGTTCAATTGTGTATGCTCCTCAGAGTCGACAGCACTAACCCCGTTACCACCACCCCATCCGTCGACCGCATCGCAATCCGATCATACGGCTTCGACGGAAACACCAATGCTGTCATCACCGTCGACCCGCCATCCGCAAAAAGCTCGAACGAAGACGCATCTGCAAAAATCGTCAGCCCGATCGTCGAATCCCGCGATACACGCGGTGCTGTATAGACCCGGTCGAAGTCCGGACCAACTGACACCCCCGCATGCCGCCGGTCGATGAGATATTGTCCCGCCCCGTCATATCCAATAACCGTACTGTCCCCGGCCGCATTCGAAAACACCAGGCTAAAAGCCGCCGCCTTGTTCGTCCGCAGCGTGATTTTCGAGAGCTCCGGCAATGCCGCCGGAAGCGCAGGCCGCTCCCTCCTAACCTCCAGCGCATTCAGCTCCCAAACCGGCGTCGACGTCACAAACAACGAATCTCCGACGCGTGCCAGCTGCAGGTCCCGCGGCAGCGTATTTGCGCTTCGCCACGGATTAGTTGGCACCCGCTGACCGTATAACCAATTGCTCATCCAGCCCAGAAAGATCCGCCGCGCACCTGTATTTGACCACGTTACCCCCGCATATTCATCCGGACCATAGTCGAGCCAGCGCGTACCCGCTGTAGAAGGCACGAATGTCTTACCATCAAAATTGCCCAAAAAGTATTGCGTAGCCGACCCGCCGTTCGGTCCGCCCGGATTGATGTTCACGAGCAGTACCCAAGTCGACGGGCCTTGAAGGTCATTGATCGGGAATAAGTCAGGACATTCCCAGACCCCGCCATGTGCCCCTTTGTCCTTTCCGAACTCCCCGACCTTTTGCCAATTTTTCAGATCTACCGAAGCATAAAATTCCACATGGTCCTTCACCGCCAGCGCCATGACCCACTTCTGTTCCGGCACATACCAAATCACCTTTGGGTCACGGAAGTCAGTGATCCCCGGATTTCGGAGGACCGGATTGTGGTCGTATTTCACCCAGGTGTAGCCGCTATCCAAGCTATACGCGATACTTTGATTCTGACTGGCGGTGACCGGATCGTGCTGTGTAAAAATGGCAACCAACGGCGGCTCCTCACCTTCCCCAAACCCCGAGCGGTTATTTTTATCGACCACCGCACTCCCCGAGAAGATGTACCCGAGCTTATCCGGATACAATGCGATCGGCTGCTCCTGCCAGGATACCATGTCCTTGCTGACCGCATGCCCCCAGTGCATCGGCCCCCAGACCATACTGTCCGGATAGTATTGAAAGAACAGGTGAAAAGTTCCCCCGTAATAGACCATCCCATTTGGGTCGTTCATCCAATGCGCCTTCGGTGAAAAATGGAACTGCGGCCGCCACTTCTCATGATATTCCGTGTGCTGGGCCAACCCCGCGACGACCACGAACGCCAACCCAAACGTCAACCCGATATTTTTCATAATGACACTATTCAGTCCTGAGACTGCGCACCGGATTCTGCATCGCTGCCTTCATCGCCTGCCCACCCACCGTAATGAACGCGATCGCCGCCGCCATCAGCCCCGCCACCGCAAAAATCCACCAGCTAATCCCGATGCGGTACGCAAAACTCTCCAGCCAGCTGTGCATCGCGAGCCACGTCACCGGTACCGCGATCACAAATGCCACCCCCACCAGCAAAAGAAAATCCCGCGACAGGATCAGCAAAAGATTCTCCGTCGAAGCCCCGAGCACCTTGCGGATGCCAATCTCCTTCGTACGCTGCAGGACATTATACGCCGACAGCCCCAGCAGCCCTATACATGCTATTGCGACAGCACACAACGCAAACAACCCAAACACCTCTCCGAACCGCTGGTTCTCCCCATATTGCCGGTCGAAATTCTCATCCAGGAAGAAATACTCGAATGGGTCACCCGGGTAGTACCGGTCCCAGACCTTTTTGATCGCCACAATGGTTGCAGCCGGATCGGTCGCCTGCATTTTGATGGAATAGAAATGCCGCGTATTCCGGTTGACGAAAAACAATAGCGGCTGGATCTCCTTTTGCAGCCCCTCATTATGGTAGTCGGCGATCACGCCCACCACCTTCATCGAATCCATGTTGCTTTGCGCCCCCGACATCAACTCACCGATCGCCTGCTGTGGAGTAATACCCAGCGTCTTCACCGCCGTCTCATTCAGGATGACGGCCTTCTTGTCCGTACCGAAATCCCGCGAGAAATTGCGGCCCGCGATCACGCGAAGCCCATAGCTCCGGATAAAATCATTGTCGACACCCAGATGGAAGATATTCATGACCTGCTTGCTCGGACTGCTCAGCCGGCGCCAATCGGTTGACCAAAGGATCTCATTGCCCATGACTTCGGAGGATGCCGTCACACTCCTGACCCCCGACAGCCGCAACAATTTGCCCTTGAATGCCTGATAGACACCCTGATAGGAAGAATCGGGCAGGCTGCTGCCCGCCGCCCTCACCACCAGGGTCTCATTGATATTTACACCCAGCGACTGACTAGGCATATAATGCACCTGTCGGTATACAACGATCGT
>DATMLR010000488.1:0-4736 GCA_035570015.1 Puia sp. | reverse complement strand
TTATCCATCCCCGTGTGTTCTATACCTGGGAGCAATCTGCTGCCGGCGCCAAATACGATCCGGATTTCAAGGAACGGATCGAATGGGATATCCCGCTGCTGGACGGTTATGAGTACCGTTTTGTGCCGAATGTTGCCACGGATCCGGGAACGCATCATTTCCGGGGATTGGTCAACCCGACGCTCAATGCGGAGATCACGGCCTGGCGGCCCGACGCGATCCTGGTCTATGGCTGGAGCTTTCACAGCCATTTGAAATGCCTGCGGCATTTCCATCGGCGCCTACCGGTCCTGTTCCGGGGCGACTCGACGCTTCTGGATGAGCGGCCGGGTTTTCGTCGGCAGCTGCGGCGCTGGTTTCTGAGTTGGGTGTATGGCCATATCGACTATGCGCTCTATGTCGGCGCAAACAATAAGGAATATTTTCTAAGGCATGGCCTCCGGGAGGCCAACCTGGTGTATGCCCCGCACGCGATCGACAACAGGCGGTTCGAAGAGCCCTCCAGTCAATACCGGCAGCAGGCCATGGAGGGACGGCGGCGGCTGGGGATTGCGGAAGATGACCTGGTATTGCTTTTTGCGGGCAAGCTGGAGCCGAAGAAGGACCCCTTTTTCCTACTGGAGATCGCCCGGCGGGTTTCCGATCCGCGGCTGAAGATCGTGTTCGCCGGGACGGGAGTGCTGGACGACGCGCTTCGTGAGGCGGCCGCCCCGGATCCCCGGGTACATTTCATCGGCTTTCAGAATCAGCAGCAGATGCCCGTCGTGTACCGACTGGGAGACATCTATATATTGCCATCCCGGGGGCCGGGCGAGACCTGGGGATTGGGGGTCAATGAGGCCATGGCCAGCGGCTGCGCCATAATGATGTCCGAAAAGGCGGGCGGGTCACCCGACCTGGTTGAAGAAGGAGTGAATGGCATCCGGTTCGATCCTTCTACCGACGGTGGGCTCCTTAAGTGTACGGAATGGCTCACCCGCCTGCTGGATGATCGCGCGCTGCTTGCCGATATGAAACAAGCATCCCGGCGGCGAATTGCCGCTTTCTCTTATCAGCAGTTGACTACGGCGCTTCTCAAACCTGGTCTCCTGGACTCCCCACCCAAACCCCGCTTGCGGTAGCCATGGAAAAAAAGAAGATACTCGTACTCGTGGACTGGTTTGCTCCGGGTTATAAAGCGGGCGGCCCCATCCAATCCTGTGTTAATTTTGCATTTGCCATGAAAAAGGAATTCTCCATCCATGTGCTCACAACCGATACCGATCACGGCGAGACGGCGCCCTATGCCGGCATCACGGCGGGGCAATGGACGAACGCCCTGCATCCGGATATCCGGGTTTTTTATCTGCGCAAGGCGGGTCTCACCCGGACCAGGCTCCGGGAACAGATCGAAGCGGTGCAGCCGGACTTTGTCTATTTGAATCATCTTTTCTCGCCGCTTTTTGTAGTCTACCCCTTGTGGCTTGCGTATACCGGGCGGCTGCGGAGCCAGGTGGTCATTTGTCCCCGGGGTGCGTTGTACGACAGCGCCCTGGCTGTCAAAACCTGGAAAAAGACCCCGTTCCTCCGGCTATTCCGCTGGATGGGTCTTCACCGGCGGGTCCTTTTCCATGCGACCAACGAACGGGAAAGGGCGGCGATCCTGCAGTACTTCCCGCGAAGCCGTGTGGTCATCGCGGACAATCTCCCCAGGATGAACCAGCCGGCATTTGTCAGCCGGCCGAAGGAAAAGGGGACGGTCAGGATTATTTTTGTCGCCAGACTGGTGTCGATCAAGAACCTGCTTTTTTTCCTCCGGGCGCTGGAGGGCGTGCGGGCTTCCGTGGAGCTGAGCGTGGTAGGACCCATAGAAGACAACCGTTATTGGGAAGAATGCCTGGCACAGATTGCGAGGCTGCCGGATCATATTTCGGTGAATTATCTCGGGCCGCGGCGGAATGATGAGCTGATGCCCCTTTTGCAGGAGCATCACGTATTTGCGTTGCCGACGACGGGGGAGAACTTCGGGCACTCGATCTTCGAAGCATTGCTCGCCGGCCGGCCGGTGCTCATCAGTGACCAGACGCCCTGGCTGGGTCTGGCGACTCTCAAGGCCGGATGGGATCTGCCGCTTGCCGATCCCGCCGGGTTTGCGCGGGTGGTGGAAGAGACGGCCGCCTGGGATCAGGGACTTTTTGACCAGTGGGCCCGGTCGGCCTGGGAGTATGCCCGTCATTTTATTGAAAACCCCGAACTTCAACGTCAATATATCCAATTGTTCGCATGAGCACTCTCCTACCATCCACCCAATCGGCCATATGAGCACCACCCTTCCACGACGGGTCGACAATTCAGCTTACCGGACCAGCATCGCGATCGGGGCATCCCGAATAAAACAGCTGGCCTGGTACGGCGTGAATATTATTTTCTTCAAAAATCCGTTTAATGTACTTAGTTCATTAAAGGTAACTTTGCTACGCTGGTTTGGCGCCCGGATAGGGCAAGGAGTGGTGGTCAAACCGGCGGTCAATATCAAGTTTCCCTGGAAGCTGACGGTGGGTGATCATTCCTGGATCGGCGAGGAGGTATGGATCGACAATTTGTCGGATGTGATCATCGGCAGTCATGTCACGCTTTCACAGGGCAGCCTGCTCTTGACGGGGAGCCATGATCATAGTAAGGTGAGCTTTGACTTCCTGTCTTCAGCCATCGTGCTGGAGGATGGAGTATGGATCGGCGCCCGGGCGGTCGTTGCCGGCGGGGTCGCCTGCCGGACGCACAGCATCCTGGGAATCGGCTCGGTTGCCGAGAAGGATCTGGAGGCTTATACGATTTATAAAGGGAATCCCGCCGTGCCCGTATTGAAGCGATTAATTTCCTGACCCCACGCCCCCGCTGGCGCCGGGCCGGTAATTTTTAATGTGATTTATGCTCAGTAATAAGACAGTGGTCAATCACCGGATACTCAAGGAGGCTCTTCGCATCCGAAAGGTGGAGGAGAAGTTCCTGGAGTTATTCTCGCTGGGCAAGCTGAACGGCACCGTTCATACCTGTGTGGGTCAGGAGTTCTCCGCGCTTGCCTTTGCCGGACAGTTAAAGAAGCGGGATTTTGTTTTCTCAAATCATCGGTGCCACGGGCATTATATTGCCTTTACGGGAGATGTTCGGGGGTTGGTGGCCGAGCTGCTGGGCAAGGCTTCCGGTACCTGCGGCGGTATCGGCAGCAGCCAACATCTGTGTCACAATAATTTCTTTTCCAACGGGATCCAGGGCGGGATCGTACCGGTATCCGCAGGATTCGCCCTTGGGAATAAATTGCGTAATAACCAGGCGATCGGGGTCGTCTATATTGGAGATGGTACCTTGGGGGAAGGGACGTTGTATGAAACCATGAACATCATTTCCAAGTGGGAGATCCCATTGCTCATCGTATGTGAAAACAATTTCTACGCTCAATCCACGCCGCAGCATATCAACCTGGCGGGGGATATCCTAGCCCGGGCCTGTGCGTTCGGGATCCGGACGGGGCATGGCGATACCTGGTCGCCTGAGACACTGATGGTCAGGGCGCAGGAGGCAATCGACTATGTACGGGAAGAGGGCAAGCCCTGTTTTTTCCTGGTGGAGACCTATCGCCTGAACGCCCATTCCAAGGGGGATGATGACCGGGACGCGGAAGAACTGGCCCAATACAGGGAGAAGGATTTTTTGAATAGCTTTCGTGACGAATCCCCTTCCTACTATCAGCTATATAAGGATACGGTCGATGAAGAGATCGACCGGATGGTGGAAGAGATCCTGCTGGAAAGTGAGCTGCCGATAGGCGACTACTATGAGCCTCCGGTTGCCGGCACGGATGCCGGTTGGAAGCCGGTGGAGGCGATCAACAAGCGGCAAGTAGAATTGCTGAATCAATTTTTCCGGGAAGCGATTGTTGCCGATGAGCGGACGGTCTTTCTCGGTGAGGATATTCTTTCACCTTATGGCGGCGCGTTCAAAGTGACCAGGGAGCTTTCGGTTCTCCGGCCGGGGAGGGTCTTTTCGACGCCCATTTCGGAGTCGGCGATCACCGGCATCTCAAACGGCCTTGCGTTGAACGGGTTCAAGCCGTTTGCGGAGATCATGTTTGGGGATTTTATGACGCTGGCCTTTGACCAGATCGTCAATCACGCGTCGAAGTTCCATCACATGTTCAATAAGAAGGTGACCTGTCCGGTCGTCATTCGAACGCCGATGGGTGGCCGAAGGGGGTATGGTCCCACGCATTCCCAGACGCTCGACAAATTTCTGGTGGGCATCGACAATGTGACTACGATAGCGCTGAATACCTTCGTGGACCCAGCGATCGTCTACCGGGCGGTGCTCGAACAGGAGCATCCGGTGATCGTGCTGGAGAACAAGACCGATTATGGAAAGAAGATCGCGCAGCATATTCCCGCCAACTTTGTGGCGGAATACAATGAGGAGGCTTTCCCGGTCGTCCGTTTCCGGCCGGCGGTGTCGGTCCCGACGCTGACGATCGTGGCGTATGGCGGTATGTCGGACCTTGTGGCGGGGATGCTGGGTGAGGTCTTCCTGGAGACGGACTTCTTGCCGGAACTGATCGTGCCGAGCTGTATTTCGCGGCTGCCGCTGGACCTCGTGGCGGCTTCCGTCAGCCGCAGCGGCAGGCTGCTGGTGATCGAAGAAGGAAGCGCATTCGCCGGTGTCGGCGGCGAACTGATCGCCGCGGTGGTGGAGAGGACCGGGCAGAAGAT
>DATMLR010000487.1:0-4206 GCA_035570015.1 Puia sp. | reverse complement strand
AAGGAGGAAGGAGTTGTTGAGCTCCACGGTAATCGCTCCGGCTGCTGATTCCGCAGGCAGGCTGCCGCCGCCCGGAAAGCCGCCGCCGCCGGGAGCGGCAGGTGCAGGTGAAGCCGTATAGGTCTTCACGGTCCGGATCTCGGTATTGAGGGGATAGGTATGAATGCCGGCGATATAGGACCGTTCGGGCGCCAGCGCCGCGAGGTTGAACCGGCGTTTGATGGCCGGGGTCAGGCTGACCACCTGGTTATCGCCCTTGAAAAAGTCGGTGACGTCAATAACGACCGTGCCCGACGTAGAGTCGGCACTTTTGCCGTATGCCTTCACGTCGAACTCGGCGGCGATCGGATTCATGTTCGAATTCCGCACTGCCTGGGCGATCGGCTGACTGGAGTCTTTGGCAATGTTTACGATGGTCAGTACATTCAGGAACACGGTGTACGTGGGGCCTTTTTCCCAGCGGATCGTTTGAACATTGACCTGTTCCCCCCCATAGTTCCCACCTGCAGCTGTCTTGTCGTAGCGGGTGCTGACCAGGATGTCGCGTCCAAAGATGGAGTCGGGGATCTCGAAGTACCATTTGTCCTCTACTTTATGGACGGTGAACAAGCCGGGATGGCTGATGGCTTTGTCGGTGATGACGTCATGATAAGGTTTTGGGGGTTCAGTCCCCGATCTTGCGGCGCCGGCGCCGCCGCGGCCGCCGGGGGTAGCCGCAGGAGCATTGCCGGATGGATTGGGATTGCCGGGTCGTTGCTGCGCGACTGCAGCCGTCAGCCCGGAAACGAGCAGGAGGGCGGTCAAAAGTTTTCTCATAAAGTTGATATGCTTGGTTTTATAGTTGAAACTCGGCCCGGTGCGGGGTGCTCAAATTAACGCAAGCGGGCACTAAGGGGGCATTAAAATATGACGAGTGGGAAAAGCAGGACAGCGGGCGGATTAAAATCAGTAGCATGGCAGGCTTGATTCTTTAAAAGAATCCTAAAATTGGCGTATTCGGGCATTTAGGCTTTGAGCCGACATCTTCCTCCATTAACTTCACTCCCGTTAATCAAACCTTTAATTTCAAAGCCTCGTCCAGATGAAAGTCAATACTACGCCTAAGCGTTTCCTCTCCGTACGGCTGTCTTCCGAAGAATTGGAAGAAGTCAAGCAGCATTCCCAAACCGCCGCCTGTCGCAGTCTGACAGAGTATGTCAAAAAGGTTCTCACCAAAAAACCGGTTACCGTGAAGGTCCGCAACCAGTCGCAGGATGATCTGCTGGCGGTCTATATCGGTATCAAGAACCGGCTGGATCAGCTGGAGGAGCAGGCCCGGGATAAGAATGACAATGAGCGGGTCCGCGAGCTTGGAGACATCAAGTCGATGATCCGGCAAAACTTTGAACAGTGGAATAGGGACTAATCATCGTCCTTACTCCTGGCTTTTCCCTTTACAAATGCGCTGCGGCGCGGGGCGGGGACGACGCTGTTCTCGCCTTTCACCGCTTTCCAGAGGACTTCATTGAGCAACCCGTCGGGGACGGCATCGGCCCGGGTCAGGTCGAAGTGAGCGGACAGGATCGCCGAAGGCGTCATCGCGGTATTGCGTCGGTTGAGATCGATATTCGCGGGGACGGCGTTGTACGCGGTGGTGTCGGGCGCGGCAGTGAAGCTGTTGAAGAGCGGAGTAGCAGCGGCGTCGTACTGGCTCATCGGGGGCAAGCCGAGGATCAGCTCCATGGTGCGGAGGATCGCCGACGTGGAATACAGCGTGTGGTCGACGGACGTGTGTTTGATCCAGGGGCTGATGACATAGGCGGGGGAGCGGTGTGCATCGACATGGTCGGGTCCATCCTGGGCATCGTCTTCCAGCACGAAGATGGCAGATTGGGACCAGATTGGGCTGTGCGAAATATGATCGACAAGCCGGCCCAGGGCGAGATCGTTGTCGGCGATCATAGCGATAGGTGTATAATCGCCTTTGGTAAGACCGCTGGTATGGTCGTTCGGCAAGTAAACGGTGTTGAAATGCGGGACGGCGCCGATCTTTACGAGGGAATCGAAGTCCTGCTCAAAAATCTTTTCGCGGCGAATATCCTGGGTATCGAGGTTCCAGCCGATATAGGATTGGCAGTAATGACCGGGGTCTTTGAGGATGTCGAGCGTCGGCGGACCATTGTCTTCAAATTCGCCGTAATTGCGGAAGGACACGCCGGCACGCTGGCAATAGTTCCAGATAAAACCGTTGGTGGGGTTGGCGACGGGGCGGTGGCCGTCAAAGTCATAGTTGCCGCCGCGGCCGCTGTAGTTGCTGGGCCAGGTCTTTTCCGTAAAGTCGGTCGCGTACCCCGCCATCGACCAATTGTGGCCATCGGCGCTGACCTCCGCGTCAACATAGAAATTATCCAACAGGACAAATTGGTTGACCAGCGCGTGGGCGTTGGGAGTTACTTGATTGCCAAACAGGCAAAGGCTGGTATCGCCATTGCCCTGCGGCAGGTCGCCGAGGATTTGATCATAGGTCCGGTTCTCCTTCAGCACATAGAATACATATTTGATCGGCGAGTTCTCGCCGGCTTTTCTCGGAATGGGATTTCCGTCAACACCGGGGGCTTGTATTTCGCGGGCCGCGGAGAATGGAGTATTCGCATATACCTGAGTGGTATAGGTTGCCAGGGTTGCTGCAGTGGGCGTTGGGATGATGGACAGCGTTCCTTTCAGCATGCTGCCGACGTACTGATCGAGGATCTCGCCGCTCTTTTTGTAAGCGTGTTTGTTTTCCGGCTCGCCGGGTTGGGGCTCGCCCGGGTTGGGAAAGGAGGAAAGCCCTTTCCCGTTGGTCACGAAGATCTCCCGCCCGCGGGTTCGGACACAGGTGGGGTACCAGCCGACGGGGATAAAACCCAACGATCGGCTATGTCCTGGATCGGAAACATCGAATACTGCGAGATAGTTGTTATCGGCGTTCGCGATATAGAGCATCTTTTCATCGGGAGAAAGGCAAACACTGTTGGTGGTGGACCCGATCGGCGCATCGGGTGTAAGGGCGGTGTGCAGGGTCTCGACGAGATTTTTTGTTCGGGTATCGATGATCGAAACCGAATTGGAGTTGGCGTTGGCGACATAGAGCCAGCGGCCGTTGGCGCTGATGGCCATATCGTTCGGGTGGTCGTCGGTGGCGATTGAGTCGGTTAGGCTTTGGCGTTCGGTGTCGAAGATCCAGACCTTACGGCCGCCCCAGGCGGAGATATAGAGGTCGGAGCTTTTGGGGTTGAGGAGGACCGTATATGCCTCTGCGCTGAGCGGGACTTTCTTCGTCATCGTCATTGTCCTGGTGTCGCAGATATAGAGCGTATTGTTTTCTTTCGTAACGACATACAGACGGTCATGCCATTCATCGAGGGTGAGACCGGTAGGACTGATCTTGTCAAGTGGCCAGGGGCGGCCAAGAGCGATCGTGTCTTTGCTGATCAGCGTATCACGGGTTAGCTGATAGCGAACGATGATATCGTCGTTACCGCCTGAAACGTAGAGGTAAGGACGGGTTTTACTGAAGGCTACCCCCAGCCAGGATGCATGGATGGGGACGCTTGCCATCAGGCGCCGGCGTTTGAGGTTGATGATATCGATGGTCTGACGGCCGTTGCCGTTGTTGGTGACGGCGAGGTGCATGCCGTCGGGGCTGAAGGCCATATTGAGGGGCAGGTCGGAGGATAAAGGGATGGATTGGCCGGCGGGTGTGAGGCTCCAGCCGTTGGGGAGGAGGGTCGCCTTCGGCGACTGCGCCAACAAAATTGCAGGAACAAGGGTTAAGAAAAGAAAAGTAATACGCCTCATGATGATCAAAGGTAGGGGGTCCGTGTGAATTGGATATTATGAAAAAGCAAAACATTACCTTGCATCAAGCCCAGCCAGGGCCTCCGTCAACATGCTTAGCTTTTATACAGGGTGCTTTTGTTGCATTGCATTGGCCTGTCAGCCAGTCCTGGCCCAGGAGACGCGGGAAATTGCATTAAACCCGGGCATTACAGCGGACTCGGCAATAAGAGCGCTGACCGACTGGAGCAGGTATCCATCTTCCTATAAGGCCAATCAAAATTATATTTTCAATTATACCGATCCGTACTATGGAAATGTGCCCATGCGCTTATATGTCCCGAAGACCTATAATTCCCTGCAAAAATGGCCGCTAATTGTGCTCCTTCATGGCGCGGTCAGATTAAG
>DATMLR010000486.1:0-7899 GCA_035570015.1 Puia sp. | reverse complement strand
ACCCCGTTGAGGTGCGCGCCAACGATGGTCACGACAGTGCCGGTAGTGCCTACGGTCGGGGAGAAAGAGGTGATGGCGGGCTCGCTTGAGCTTCTGTTACGCAGCACGGTGAAAGTATTATCGCCGTCGTTGACGACAGCCAGATCTGGTTTGCCGTCGCCGTCGAAATCCGCAGTAGTTATGGAGTATGGGAAATTCCCGGTGCTATAGTCGACATTGGGGTTGAGGGCGACGGTCCCGGGGGTGCTCACATTACGATGAACGGATACGGTGTTGTTGAATTGGTCATCGACGCCGATGTCGGGTTTGCCGTCCCCGTCGAAGTCGGCGATCACAAGGTCATAGGCGGAGGATCCCGAGTTGACGGTCACCTGTGGGGCGAAGCTGACATTACCGACGGTGCTGGTATTGAGAAGCACGGACAGGGTGTTGTCGGAGTTGTTGGCGACAACGAGATCCGGTTTGCCGTCCCCGTCGATATCGCCGATGGCTGTGCCTTCGGGGAAGTTGCCCGTGTTGAAATCCACGTCTGGGGCGAACGAGATCGTGCCGCCTGTGGGGGTGGTATTGCGGTAGACGGAGACGGTATTCAGGTAAGAGTTGGCAGCAACGATGTCTGGTTTGCCGTCGCCGTCGATATCGGCAACCACCGCTTTGAAAGGGGAGCCGCCCGAGGGCGCCATGATGGTCGTCTCATTGGAAAATGCGATATGGCCCAGTGTGCTGCTGTTGGTATAGATGGAAAGGATATTGCTGCCCTGGCAGGCGACGATCACTTCCGGTTTGCCGTCGTCGTTGATATCGGCGATGGAGGCGCCGAGGACATAGCTGCCTGAGGGGACGCTAAGCACGGAATCCATGACGATGTTACCGGGGGTGCTGGCGTTGCGATAGAAGGTCAGCGTCTGGGTGTAGTAGTTAGAGATGACGATGTCGGGTTTGCCGTCACCGTCGAGGTCACCAGCGGTGACGCCGATGGGATAGCCGGTGTTGCCCATTGCAAAGGACGCCACTTCGGAAAAAGAGATATTACCGGGGGTGCTGTTGTTATGATAGATGGTGACTGTACTCGAGTCGCCGTTGGCTACTATGAGATCGGGTTTGCCGTCACCGTCGAGGTCGGCGTTACAGAGATATTGCGGGCCCAGGCCGGTAGGGACGGTTGTCTGGGTCGAGAAGGCCGATGGGATGAACTGACCATTGTCGGAGAAGGTCGTGTTGAACGGCGCAAACGGAACCGAGGTAAGGCCGCCGGTGGTGACTGTTATCTGTTGGGAGCTAATGCCGGCCGGCACAGTAATGGTCAGGGAATTGGCGGAAGCAGCGGTAACGGGTACCCGAACAGATCCAAACCAAACGACATTGGCGGCGGCGGTGGCGCTGAAATTGTTACCGGTGATCGTAACCGTTGTATTGATGGGACCTGAGGCGGGCCTTATGGAATCAATGACGGGTTGTGCCAATACCGACAGAGGGAAAAACAGGGCAACGATATAGGGGATACTGCACCCGCGAGGGTAGAGTTTCAGCATGGGGTATTGAATTTGAGTACAAGATAACAGGAATTGAGGGTCCCGTCAACTACGTATATGTATTTTTTGATATGCGAATGGATGGTTGAGGGCATTTTTGGGCGATTTTTTCACCGGGTAGGTGGTTATTTTTATCGAATGAAGGATACGAAACAGGATGCGGTTGTCGTTGTCGGGCAGGCATTAACTTTGCAGGTGTATTCCTAAACTAGCTATTTGAGACCAGCTCTACTTGTATTATCCCTCCAATTGATCTGGTTGTCGTCGCCGGCCCAATTCTATCTGACCGGCGAGGTGCTCGATATTCACGGTGACAAGCTCCAAAATGTATCTATTACGGCTCGATCTTCCGGGCTTGTCTATTCGACGAGTATGGCGGGTGAATTCCAGATCTCATCCCGGGTCCAGGATGATACGCTGACGTTTTCGCTGGATGGTTATGAACCCTATACGACGGCGGTACATTCGACAGGATATCTACTGGTGACGCTGAGAATGAATTCGTTTGGCGCGGATGAGGATGAGCCGAGGCTGGTCTCGCGGGTTCGGACGGTAAGAAGAGATAGTGGAGAGTGGAGGGCATATATGGTTTCGGCGAAGGCGGCAGAGACCTCAGGGTTTATCGGACGGGTCGAGAACCCGTTTGTTCCGCAAGGGGCGACGGTTTCGTTCACAGGGGAGGTTGGCAGGGAATCCTATAGTACGATCCGGCGATTCCTGGATATGGGGTCGGCGGTCCCGGCGGATGCGGTGAAGATCGAGGAACTGCTTAATTATTTCAATTTCTCTTATGAGGAGCCTGGGGCAAAGGATATCTTCAATTGCAGCTCACAGGTTTTGGCCTGTCCTTGGAATCCGGCACATCGGCTGATGGCGGTCCGGGTCTCTGCGCGGAAGATGAATATCGGCGACAGGCCGCCAAGCAATCTCGTGTTGCTGATCGATGCTTCGGGTTCGATGGATATGCCGAATAAGCTGCCGCTGATCAAATCGGGTATCCGGCTGCTGGTGGATAACCTGCGGGATATTGATACGATTTCGGTTGTTGAATTCGGGCGGCAGGTGCAGGTATTGTTTTCCGGCATGCCGGGTTCGGAGCGAATGCGCATCCTCCGAGTTGTGGAAGGGTTGAGGGCGGACGGGCCTTCGCCGGGTTTTCCCGGTATCAAGCTGGCGTATGCGGTGGCCCGGCAGCAGTTCATCCGCGGGGGCAACAATCGGGTCATTTTGCTCACGGATGGTGATTTGAGAGTAGAAACGCCGGCGGTAGTCCAGGACCTGACCGACCTTATCGAGCAGGAGAGGCGGGCGGGGATCCAACTGACCTGCGGCGGGCTGGGTATGAAGAGCGTAAAAGATTCCAAACTGCCGTCGCTTGCAGAGATCGGGCAGGGCAATTTTGCGTACCTGGATGACGAGCGGACGGTCGAGCAATTGCTGGCGGGGGAACTCGATCCAAGGTTGGCTAGCATAGCCGATAATGTTTCGGTTTCGGCGGAATTCAGCCCGGCGCTGGTGAATGCATACCGGTTGATCGGGTATGACAATAAACGGCATCTGCTGGAGGATACGACGGCGGGGCTGGCGGGGGCGCGGGTAGGGTCTGGCAGCTCGATCCTGGCCCTGTTCGAGGTTGCGCCGAAGACCGATACAACGGGGGCGGATACGCTGGCCCGGATAAAGGTCAATTATTGTCTGCCGGGGCAGGCTGCGATGCGGACGATGATGTTCGGTTGCCTCAATGATGTGACCCCGTTCGACCGGGTTGAGATGGATTGGAGGAGAGCAATCTGTCTGGCACTGTTTGGGATGAAGTTGCAGCGATCCGAATATGCGGCGGGGATAGGTTGGCCGGATATTGAGAAGATGGCCAAGAGGCTCTTCAATGGAAGTAATTATTTAGATGACGAATATATGTCACTGATTGACAGAGCAAAGCGGATTTATGAAAAGTAACGTTATTGGGTTAGCTCCTGGTCGATCTGGGTGATGAGGCGCTGGCACCGGACGATGCAAGTGTCGTTTGCGCTGATCACATTGCGGGAGAGGAAGGAGGTGCCATAGACCATCAGGAAACGCATCTTGGAGTTGCGAAGCAAGGCCTCTGAATTGAGGATCGACTTGTAGTCGGGGCTTAGGGTGGCATTTTCCTGGACGAAGGTACCCAGACGGTTGACATAATCTGTGTAGTAGCCATCGAGGATTTCCGCATGTTTGATGGCTTCTTCGTGGAGGTTGATAATGTTGTTACGCAGGTCGGAATTCTCGATGATCCCAAGTTTACCGCTTCCTTTCAGCCCTTCGTAGCGGCTGATATGGGGCTCAAGGTTAGTGTTGCTGAAGAAGACAGCCTGGAAGGCGTTCAGGCTGTCGGGGTTAATTGACTGACCTACTGCTACCCGTTGAAAATATCCCAGCCGGTAGAGTTGAGTGGAATAGAAATCGCTGTCGCTCCGGGCATTCTCCAGATCGGCTTGGATATCGGTCTTCATTCCCAGTAAAAATTCTCGTTCTTCCTTTCGTTCGTGCAAGCTGTCGCTCCAGTTGTGGAACCAGATAGAGAGGGTGACGGCAAAGACGATGATGGCGATTTCGATCAGCACTTCCTTTAACTTGTGCAGCCAGTTTGTGTTTGGTCTTTTCAGTGCTTCGTAAGCGGCTTCGACGTGTTTTACGATCTCGTTTTCTGCCATTGGGTAAATATAAAACTAATTTCAGATTTGGGGTTTTAAGGTTGGCTTATATTTGTCAGATATGAATCACCCCTTTAGAGAAATAAAGGCTGTGTTGATCCTTTCGAAGTATAGCTTGCTGGCGACCCTTCGAAGTCCTACTTCGGTTGTCTTTTCGCTATTATTTCCTATTATTTTTATCGTGGTGTTCGGGTCGATGATTGGCGATCAGACCCCGGTAATGAAGCTGGCGGTTGGACCGGGCTGTGATACGACGAATGGGGTCTACCAGGCGATCGGGAAGATCCCGGCAATCACGCTGGTGAAAGGGATGAACTCGGCGGCGCAGTCGGAAGCGTTGCGGAAGGGGCGGCTGACGGCGGTGCTGACCATCGTGCCAGATGGGGGCATTCTATCGCCCATTCCGCATTATTCGGTGCGGCTGGAGGAGATGGGGTCTTCGCCGGGGGCGGGGTTGTTGGAGACCTTCGTACGGCAGGCGGTGGGCGGGATCGATGATACACTCTTTCCGAAGAAGCCTTCGATTGCGCGGTTGTTGATCGATCATCAGCCGGGGCGGGTCTACAAGCAGATCGATTTTATCCTGCCCGGGCAACTGGGCTTTTCGCTGCTGATGGCGGGGGTGTTCGGGTCGTCGTTTCTGCTCTTCAGTCTTCGTCAGAGCCTTGTGTTGAAACGGCTGCGGGCCACTCCGGTGCGGAGGCGGTCGATTATTGCGGGGGAGATGCTGAGCCGGTTGTTCTTTCACGTGATTGGCTTTATGATCATGGTGTTGCTGGGATATTGTGTATTCGGGTTCACGCTGGTGAATGGCGGATTGACTTTTGTGGAGATGCTGGCGTTTTCATTTTTTGGGCTGGGGATCTTTATGGGAATTGGGTTTGTTATTTCCGGGGTCATTCAGAATGAAAGTTCGATCTCACCGGTGGCGAATACGGTGGTGCTGCCGCAGATATTACTATGTGGATTGTTTTTTCCGATCGAAAGTTATCCGCATTGGCTGCAGGGGTTCTGTAATATGCTGCCGCTGACTTTGTTTGTGGATGGGTTGCGGCGGATCGCGTTCGAGGGGGTGCATATCTGGCAGATGCCGGGCAAGGTCGGGGGCCTGGTGCTGTGGACCGTTCTGATCGGGGTATGGGCGGTGAGGGCCTTTAAGTGGGAGTAAGGGTGATTGTTTTTGGCGGGCGAGGTGCTGTTCGCGCCTGGATTGGAGTTCGCAAAATGCGAATTCGGGGCCGGGTGACAAGGTATTGATGGTGAGGTGATTGTATTTGAGGGAGCGTGGAGGAGCCAGTAAAAGTTCGCAAAATGCGAATTCGGGGCGGGCTGAGACAAGAGGTCTAGCGATTGGGGTGGTTTTGTAGGTAGGCGAGGGCTTCTTCGGCGTGGCGGGTTCCGTTGATGGCGGAACTGTAGGTGAAGACGATCTTGCCGGTTTTGTCGACAACAAATGTTTTGCGGCCGGTCATAAAGAATTGGCGGGGGATGCCGAAGGCGGTCAGGACGAGGTTGGCAGAGTCGCTAAGGAGAGGATAGGGGAGGTTGTCGTGCGTCTGGAATGACTTGTGGCTTACGACGGAGCCGCCATTGATGCCGATAACGAGGGCGCCGGCTTTGATCAGGTCTGAATAACGATCGCGGAAGCGGCAGGCTTCCTTGGTGCAGACCATGCTTTCATCCTTTGGATAGAAGAAGATCACGAGATCGGATTTACCGATGTGGTCGGAACTGTGGAAGAGGTTGCCGTCCTGGTCAGACAGGGTAAAGTCGGGGATAGTGTCGCCGACGGTGAGGGTATGGCGGGTGGATTGGCCGCAAGCGGCGAAGGATAGGATCAGCAGCAGCCAACAAGCGGCGAGTGTGCATTTCATGCGGATGGCTTTACAAAGTTTACGGAATTTGTATGCGGGCGGTTGCCTGCATTATTCCGAACGCAGGCTGGTCACAGGGTTGGCGATGGCGGCTTTGACGGAACGCCAGGCAACGGTCAGGGCGGCGATCAGGAAGGTGGAGCCGATAGCCAGGGCGAAGACCTCCCAATTCAGGGGAACACGATATTTAAAATCCTGCAGCCAGTTGTGCATGACCCAACCGGCGACGGGGGCGGCAATGACGAAGGCCACCAGCAGCAGCCGGCTGAATTCTTTGCCGAAAAGCCACAGGATGCTGTCGAGGCGCGCTCCCAGCACTTTCCGGACCCCGATCTCTTTTATTTTTTGCACGGCCATGAAAGAGACCATGCCGTATAAGCCGAGGCAACTGATCAGGATAGCGATTCCCGCAAAACCTTCCACCAGGCCAAAGGTTACGGCGTCTTCCCGATAGAACCTGTCGATGCGTTCATCGAGGAACTGGTGCGAATAGACGAAGTCGGGATAGGTTTCATTCCAGATTTTTTCATAGGCAGGAAGGACGGTGCTGATATCCGCCAGATTGATCCTCGCGGCGCAGGTATAGTAATGGTTTCTTTCCGGCAGGATCGCGATCGGGTCGATACCGGAACGGAGAGATTTGTTATGAAAGTTCCGAACGACGCCCACAATCACAATTCCATTTTGGCCATCGACGTTAATCGTTTTACCAAGGATGTCGTCTGGGTTACGGACGCCGATTTTTCCCAAAAGCGCTTCATTGACGAGCGCTTCGCGAATGGTGTCTGCGGGAAAAATATTCCTGCCGGCAAGGAGGTTCAGCTTGAACGTGGAAAAGTATTGGGCGTCGCCGTATTTCTCATTGACCTCCCAGGGTTCGTCCTTTGGCCGGTTGGCATAACGAAGGTTGGTGTAGCTGTTCGACCCACCAGCCGGCGCCTGGTTGCAGAGTGTAAGGTCTTCCGTACCGGTAACGGCCATCAGCCTTGTCCGTAAGGTATTCATTTTGACTTTGTCGGTCTCGGGAACAGGGAGCAGGACGATCCCTTCTTTCCGAAAGCCCATGTCGATGGTTCTGGCATAACGGTTTTGTATGGCAATGACGATAAGCCCGATGATCAGCATTTGTGAAACCGTGAATTGCGTTACGACCAGTATCCGGCGGAGCGAGAATCCGCCGATATGCTGCTGGGACAGCTTGCCTTTCAGCGCCGCGATGGGTTTGAATCGCGCCAGGATCAAACCCGGGTAGGAGCCGGCGAAGAAGACGACCGCAAGCAGGAGAAGGGGCAGGAACAACAGAATGCGAGGGTTTGCCAGGAGGTTCATAGGCATCCGCGTTCTGAGCAGGTCGTTAAGCCAAGGCAGCGTCAGGGTAGCCAACCCAAAGGCCAGGGCAAAGGAGAGGATGACGATCAGGGCGGTCTCGATCATGAATTGCCAGAACAAGTGGGAGCGGAGGCTGCCCATTACCTTCCGCACCCCGACCTCTTTGGCCCGACTGAGTGCCCTCGCGGTGGCCAGGTTGATGAAATTGACACAGGCGGTGATGATCAGAAAAATACCGATGATGCCAAGGACCCACAGGTTCCGTCTGCTTGCCTGCCCGTCATAGTCCGCGTTGAAATGCATGTCGGAAAGCGGTTGCAGGTGGAGGCGGGTGGCCACGGCGTCTTCCGGACCATAATATTTCTTTACAAAGGCGGGTAATTGTTGCTCGGCCGTGGCCGCGGTGATGGCGGGTTTCAACCGGACAAAGAAGTTCATCCGGCTGGAAACGCTTCCCCAGCTGCTGTCGCT
>DATMLR010000485.1:0-4407 GCA_035570015.1 Puia sp. | reverse complement strand
GGAAGCTCCCGCCATACTGAACATATTGCCGAAATTGGCGCTGGTCGCCATAAAAATATACTTCATCGTATTGGTAAAGGTTTTGCGCCCGATCAGGATCCCATCTGCCAGCACCCCCAAATCCTGCTCCAGCAGCACGATATCCGCCGCTTCCTTTGCCACATCGACTGCGGAATCCACAGAAATACCCACGTCCGCGGTATGCAGCGCCGGTGCATCATTGATCCCATCCCCCATAAAGCCCACCACGTTGCCCGCTTTTTTCAGGAACAGGACAATGCGTTCTTTCTGGTTCGGTTCCACCTCCGCGAAAATATGCGCCCCCACCGCCTGGTTTCGGAAAGCATCGTCGCTCATCTGGCGAATCTGTGGGCCGGTAATGATGACCGGATCGGCTATGCCTATCTGACGCGCAATGCTATCGGCCACCAGGGCATTGTCGCCCGTGATCACCTTGAATTGTACCCCCAGTTGCCGCAGGTTGATGAGCGTCTGGCCCACATCCTTTTTTGGGGGATCAAACAGCGTAATAAAACCGAGAAAGACCATATCCTTCTCGTCTTCCTTTGTAAAGTCCTGCGCCGCGGAAGTCTTTTTATAACCGACCCCCAATACCCGGTAACCCGCCGCGCTTAGTGCCCGGTACTGGTCCATAATGATTTCCCGGCGGTCATCCAGGGGCAATACTTCCCCCTTCTCCGTCTCGGCCGTCGTGCATATATTAAGCATTACGGTCAGGGCTCCTTTGGTGATGGCAAAATTATCGACACCATTTTTCACTTGTACCGTCAACCGCTTCCGGATAAAATCATAGGGGATTTCGCACTGCACGGTATACGCGGGGACCGAAGGCTTATAAACGGCACAGATCGCGTCGTCGATGGGATTATGGAACCCTTGTTGCAGGGCGGCATTCAACCCGGCATACTGCAATACTTTTTCCGAATGCCGCCCCGTGATATCCAGGGCATCTTTAATCGTCACTTTCCCCTCTGTAATCGTCCCTGTCTTATCCGAACAAAGGATATTCATGCTGCCGAAATTCTCGATGGATGAAAGGCGTTTCACGATGACCTTCTTTTTCGCCATTGCCCTCGCCCCTGCCGCCAGGTTCACCGTAATGATGGCCGGCAGCAATTGAGGGGTCAACCCGACCGCCAGTGCAAGTGAAAACAGGAACGAATCCAATACCGGCTTGTGCAGCAGCACATTGGTCGCAAAAATAACCAGCACAAGCAATAGCGTGATCTCCATCAGCATATACCCGAAGCGCCGGATGCCCTTTTCAAAATCCGTCTCCGGCGATCGCATCCGCAACCGGTCCGATATTTTCCCGAACTCCGTATTCCTACCCGTCCGAACCACGAGGGCCTTTGCCTTCCCGCTGATGACGTGCGAGCCCATGAACAACGTATTGGTGCGACCGGACAGCGGCGTGTCGGCCGCAACGATCCCCACGTTCTTTTCCACCGGGAACGTCTCTCCCGTAAAAGCCGCCTCATCGATAAACAATTCCCGGCTCTCCAGTAACAAGCTATCGCCCGGGATTACGTCCCCCGCCGACAGCACTACCACGTCGCCGGGCACAACCGTCTCCATCGGGCATTCCTTTTCCTGACCACTCCGCACCAGCCGGCAGCGGATTTGCACCATCTTCAACAATTCCTCCACGGCATGCGCCGCCCCCTTTTCCTGCCAGAAACCCAAAAAACTACTTATTAAAATGATGATCAGGATAATGACCGCATCCGTCAGATCCCCCAGCCCCATCGACAGCAACGCCGAGGCAATTAACAATAAGGTAATAGGGCTTTTAAACTGGGACAGGAATAACAGGATACCCGAGGAATGCGAGGTCCCCTTCAAGGAATTGGGCCCATAAGTTTTTAGTCTGTCCGCTGCCGTCGCCGCCGACAGGCCATTGTCCGAACACGACAGCATTTGCAGCGCTACTTTGCTATCCAGGTTCCAAAAATTGTCCAGGGAAGGGGGCATACCTAAATGTAGTCATTCGGACCCATGAGTGCACCCCTAAAATCAGGGTGGGCCATCCCTATCACTTTTAATGGATACCTTTATGGAAATTCCTATCATCAAAAACACCTCTCGACCGGCGCTCCTGCTCACCATCAATGGGGGATCATCCAGCATTCGCTTTTCGGTCTACGAAACAGACCCGATCCTCAACAAAAAACTGTCCGGCAAGATCGACCGCATCGGTCTCTCCAATCCCACCCTCGCATATCATCATGAGAGCGTTCCTGTACGTGCCTCCAATATGGGTGAAGCCGCCGGCTCGCTCATCGACTGGCTGGAACACCAGATCGATTTCGATCAGCTCGGCGCCGTGGGCCATCGCATCGTATACGGCATGGATCATTCGACCGCAGCGGTCATCGATCCCGACCTACTGCATGAACTCCACCAGGCGATTCTCAACGACCCCGAACACCTGCCGGGGGAGATCGAACTGATTGAAAGCATCCGAAACCGCCATCCCCAACTTATTCAGGTCGCCTGTTTCGACACCGCCTTCTTCGCGCACTTACCCAGGATGGCCAGAATATTGCCCATTCCCCGTCACTTTGAAAAGGCAGGGATAAAGCGCTACGGTTTTCACGGCCTTTCCTAT
The DNA here is from genome assembly GCA_035570015.1 of Puia sp. Classification (GTDB taxonomy): domain Bacteria; phylum Bacteroidota; class Bacteroidia; order Chitinophagales; family Chitinophagaceae; genus Puia. The sequence continues at coordinate 1,775 of DATMLR010000485.1, read as the reverse complement.
ACGAGTCTGACGGAAGCACTCATGCGCATCGCCCACCCACAGGCCGCCATGGGCCGCTGTATTTTCGCCCACCTCGGTAACGGCGCCAGCATCACCGCCCTGAACGACCTGAAACCTGTCGATACCAGCATGGGGTTTACTCCCGCCGGGGGTTTGCCCATGGGCACCAGAACCGGGGACCTCGATCCCGGTGTCGCCTGGTACCTGATGCGGAAGGAAAAAATAACCCTGGAAGATTTCAACCGCCTCGTCAATCATGAATCAGGCCTGCTGGGGATCTCCGAAACCAGTTCCGACATGGAAGACCTATTGATAAAAGAAAGCACCGACGTCAGGGCGGCCGAAGCGGTTGCCTATTTTTGCTACCAGGTCAAAAAATATATCGGCAGTTACACCGCCGCGCTTTGCGGCCTCGACCTGCTCGCCTTCACAGGGGGCATCGGTGAAAACGCCGCGGTTATCCGCTCCCGGATCTGCGCCGGTCTCGAGTACCTCGGCATCAAACTCGACGAAGAACGCAATCAACGAAACGGACTGCTCATTTCCAGCGATAGCAGCCGCATCCCCGTATATTGTATACCTACCGATGAAGAAAGTATCATCGCCAGGCAAACCGCCAAGATAACCAGCAACATATGACACCTACCCTTACCGCCAGGGAACTCCACCAGATAGATGCCTACTGGCGCGCTGCCAACTATCTCTCCGTCGGCCAGATATACCTCCACGACAATCCCCTGCTCCGCGAACCGTTGCAACCCGAACATATCAAACATATGCTCCTGGGTCATTGGGGTACCACGCCGGGTCAAAACTTCATCTATGCGCACCTCAACCGCATCATCCGGCGATACGATCTTAACATGTTCTATATTTCCGGACCCGGTCATGGCGGCCCCGCCCTCGTCGCAAATACCTACCTGGAAGGCACCTACTCGGAGGTCTATCCGCACATTAGCCCCGATACTGCCGGCCTGAAAAAATTATTCACCCAGTTCTCCCATCCCGGTGGTATCCCCAGCCATGTATCCCCGGAATGCCCGGGTTCCATACATGAAGGAGGCGAGCTTGGCTATTCCCTGAGCCATGCCCTTGGCGCAGTGCTCGATAACCCCGACCTGATCGCCGCCTGTATCGTCGGAGACGGTGAAGCTGAAACCGGTCCCCTCGCCACTGCGTGGCATTCCAATAAATTTCTGAATCCCGTCTCCGACGGCACCGTACTGCCTATCCTGCACCTCAACGGTTACAAGATCGCCAACCCGACCATTCTCGCAAGGATCAGCCGCGAAGAACTCGACCAACTCCTCAAAGGCTACGGTTGGATACCCCATTACGTAGAAGGTGACGACCCGGTGATTATGCACCAGGCCATGGCCAGTACACTCGATTCCGTGATCCATGATATCCGATCCATCCAGCGCGAAGCCCGGGAGCGCGGTCTTGGCGATCGCCCGCGCTGGCCTATGATCGTCCTGCGCAGCCCAAAAGGTTGGACCGGTCCAAAAGAAGTCGACGGCCTGCCTGTGGAAGGGAGTTTCCGTTCCCATCAGGTACCGATTCCCGACCCTGCCACGAACCCCGAACACCTCAAGCAACTGGAAGCCTGGATGCGCAGCTACCGTCCCGATCAACTCTTCGACGAACACGGTCACTTTAGGGAAGAATATGCTTCCCTTGCACCGAGAGGGGATCACCGAATGGGCGCCAACCCCCATACCAACGGTGGCCTCCTGCTCAAAGACCTGAATATGCCCGATTTCCGGGACTACGCC
>DATMLR010000484.1:0-7621 GCA_035570015.1 Puia sp. | reverse complement strand
TTGCTGTGTCTCATCGCTTTCGGGCTTTCCCTCCTTACCGCGGCGCTACTGCTCCCGCCCTTCAATCAACTCGCCGGCAAACCCATCAGCCAGGGTATTTTTGAACACCCCGGCGACATGGCTTATTTACTGGCGGCCACACTTGTCATCGGTCTGCTGGCGGGCTTCTATCCCGCCGTCGTCCTTTCTTCTTTCCGGCCTTCGGTGGTACTAAAGGGGCGCGTCAGCCCGGGCGGCCATGGCAGCCTGCTCAGGAAAGGGCTGGTCGTGGTGCAGTTCAGTCTTTCCATCGGCTTCATAATCGCTTCGATCATCGTCTACCGGCAGTTGAAATACATGCGGGAGCAGGATCTGGGTTTCAATAAGGAACAAATGATGATCATCGATTCCGAGGGCGACCCTCATCGAATGGCCTTTCAAAATGCGCTTAAAAACGTCCCCGGCGTTCTCTCCAGCTCGCTTTCCAGTAATGTCCCGGGAACGGAAGTGCCCGTTGTCAACTGTGAGATCGAAAATTACAAGGGAGATATGCAGGTGGCCAACCTGGACTCTTATTTCGTGGATTGGGATTACATCGGGCAGTTCAAGATCAGAATGGTCGCGGGCCGGCCCTTCTCCCGCGATTTCCAAACGGATACCACGCAGGCTATGCTGGTCAACGTGGCTGCCACAAAAATGTTTGGGTATGCTTCACCGCAACAGGCCGTCGGGAAGCGGTTCTCCCAATTCGGCCGGGAAGGAAAGATCATCGGCGTCATGCAGGACTTCCATTTCCGCTCGCTGCAGAAGCAGATCCAGCCGCTCACTGTCCGGATCGAACCGGATGCCTGCTATTTGGTGGCCGTGAAGGTAGCCGCCGGAGGCCTGCCCGCCACCACGAAAGCCATCGAAGAAAAATGGAAGAGCGTCATCCCTTACAGGCCCCTGCTCTATTATTTCCTGGACGAATACTTTGACAAACAATATCGCGCCGATGAGCGTTTTGGAAAGCTCTTTCTCTATTTCACGGTGCTGGCCATCTGTATCTCTTGTATGGGCCTGCTGGGGCTTTCCGCATACAGCATTGTTCAGCGAACCAGGGAGGTCGCAGTACGCAAAGTGTTGGGCGCTTCCGTGAGCGGCATCGTGCATCTCCTTTCCCGGGACTTCCTGCTGCTCGTGGTCCTTGCCTTTCTGGTGGCTTCCCCGCTAACCTGGTGGCTCATGCATGGCTGGCTGACAGACTTCGCCTATCGCATCCGCATCGGTTGGATCGACTTTCTGATGGCGGGTCTGCTGGCTGTGGTGATCGCGCTGCTGACCATCAGCCTCAATGCCGTGCGGGCGGCCAGGGCCAACCCGGTTGACAGTCTCAGGGCGGAATAGGGATCATTTCCCATGCTGGAAAAAGATCTCCGTCGCGCCATAGCCATAACGCGGATCATAACGGTTGATAAAAGACTTGACGTTGCGTTTCGTCCGCAGGATCTCATGGATCTCGTCGCGCAGTTTGCCGGTCCCCACGCCGTGAATCACGATCATCGAAGGCAGATGGTGGGCCACGGCCAGGTCGAAATACTTTTCAAAGGTCTGCAGCTGCAGCGTTAGGATCTCGAAGTTGTCAAGCGCATCGGGTTTATCGGTGAGTTTCTCCGCATGCAGGTCCAGTTCGGAGCGGGCGGGCTCGAGGTGCTGCCGGGCACGGGAGGCCTCATAGACCCGGAAGCCCGAGCCGGTCAGCAGGCCGCGGGTTTCGACCGGCTCCTCATACGCCTTCGGCGGATAGTTATCGAACAGTTTGAAGGAAAAGGTGGCTTCGCCCTTCTTGCGAATTTCTTCGATCCGGCCAAAGACCTGTTTGGCCCGCGGTTTAAATGAGGTCTCAAAATGTTCGACACGCGATTTGTCCGGGGTCAACAGCGAAAATTCGAATTCGAAGTTGGGGTTATCGTTGAGGTTGGCAAAAGGAATGTCGTGCACATAGAAATCCTGACCCGCGGGGATCTGATTGTCCAGCTCAAAATCCATCCGTCCCGAATACTTTAGCCGGTAGGAGAAATGGTAACCAAAGGAGCTGTTGTTGACCAGGTAGATTTTCAGATTCTCCACCACATCGTCACCAAATTCGTCGTTGTCGAAGACGGGTAAAACCGTCAGCCAGACACCTTCCGCCAGCTGGGCGATCGGATCCTTCTTCCTGCCGGGCTGCGGCTTTTCCGGGGGGAGCTGGTCGATATATTTTTTTGGCTTTTTTTCCGGCGGGACGATCTTCTTTTCGGTAAATCGTTTGAAATAAGGGAAATCCAGCTGATCGATATATGCGGGGAATTTTACGCCACGGACATCAACCAGCACCATCTTGTCGTCGATGATCTCAACGACTTCACCGTCATCATTGGAATGTTTGACGACCACCTTGTCGCCGACCTCGAACTTCATACTGGCTGCGAAGATACGATTTTATCTTGCAGGGCGGAATCATGTGATTTACTGGAGCTTGGAGTTCGCAAAATGCGAATTTGAAGTAGATTTCCAGGGGAACGCCTGCTTGAAAATGAAGGTGATATATCTTGAATTATGGCTGATTGGATGGCAGAAGTTCGCATTTTGCGAACTTTTGGATCGCGGGCGACAGGCCGCGCGCCGCGCGCGGCGGGCGTCGGGCTGCGGGCTTCGGGTTGCGGGCTGAGCGCTGCGGGCTTCGGCGGACCGAGTCGAGACAGGTCCGCCGGCGATCAGGTGCCGGTCAACCGACTCTTCCGATACCCATACATAAAGTAGATGAGCAGGCCGATCCCCATCCAGCAAAAGAACCACTTCCAGGCGATTGCCGGGATCTCGATCAGGAGGTAGGCACAGAATAGCACGCCCAGCACGGGGATCAGCGAAAGCTTGCGCAGCGTGGCCGCAACGGACAACCCGGAGACCAGCAAAACGAAAACCAAAAAAAGGATCTCTTCCAACCCTTCGTTCGGCAGGTTCCGGACTGCGGTGCCAATGCGGTCCTTGAACAACCAAATGAAACCGGCATAAAGAAAGGGCATGAAATATCGGCCATTCCAGTAGGGCAGTTTGAACCCGCGCTTCCCGATGTTGGATATTCGCGGTAGGATCAGTACCCCGCCGGAAACCAGCACAAAGGCGAATAGCGTGCCGATGCTCGTCAGCTGGGTCATCAGGTTGCTGCCCATGAACAGCGTAGGCACGGCGACGATGATGCCAGTGATGATCGTGGAGAACCAGGGAGTATGAAATTTGGGGTGGATCTTGCCGAACGCCTTTGGCAGCAGCCCGTCGCGGGACATGCTCATCCAGATGCGGGGCTGACCGAGCTGAAAAACGAGCAGTACGCTGGTGGTGGCGACGACCGCGCTTACGGAAACGATATAGCCGATCCATTTCTGATGCACCGCCTGGAATACAAAGGCCAGCGGGTCGGAGAGGTTGAGCTTGGTGTAGGAGACCATCCCCGTCAGTACCAGGGCGATCAGGATATAAAGGACGGTGCAAATGAGCAGGGAATAGATCATGCCCTTCGGCAGGTCCCGCTGGGCGTTGGTACATTCCTCCGCGGTGGTGGAGATCGCGTCAAACCCGATATAGGCATAGAAGACGGCGGACACGCCTTTCAGGACTCCGCCGATCCCGTTGGGCAGGAACGGATTCCAGTTGGCCGTATTCACAAAAAAGGCGCCGACGATTATAACGAGGACGACCACCGACAGTTTGAAGATGACCATCGCGTTAGTGGACTTCTTACTTTCCCGGATACCGATATAGGTGATACAGGAAATGATGCAAACGATAAAGAAAGCCGGCAGGTTCAGGACAACGTGTGCCCCGAATACTGTGGGCGCCGAGGTCCAGGTATGGATCGCGTCCAGCAGCGGCGCTTTGGCCTCAGCGCCGAGGTTCGGCGTCGCCGCCAGGGTCTTTGTGGCCGCAAGGAAAGCATCTTTTGCCGTTCCGGGGTCGGTGATGAGCCAGCCGGGGAGATGGATATTGAAGCCTTGCAGCAGATTGTTGAAATAGCCGCTCCACGAAATCGCCACGACGATATTGCCGATCGCGTATTCCAGGATGAGGGCCCAGCCGATGATCCAGGCGACGAGCTCGCCAAAGGAGACATAGGCATAGGTATAGGCGCTTCCCGCGATAGGAACGCGGCTGGCGAACTCTGCGTAGCACATGGCCGAGAAGCCGCAGGTGATCGCCGTGAGGACGAACAGCAGCGAAATCCCCGGTCCTCCGTCATAGGCCGCGACGCCGATGGTGGAAAAGATACCCGCCCCGACTATGGCCGCGATCCCCATGAAGGTCAGGTCCTTGACGGTCAATACCTTTCTGAGACCACCACCATGGCCATCGGACACGCCGTCCGCCGCATCCTGCACAATCTTGTCCAATGATTTCTTCCGGAAGAGTGAGTTGGGCATCCAAACCTTTTATTAAACGGGGAAATTAGGGAAAAAAGAGGAAAGATCAATACTCCCGCTGGAGGAGCATATCCGTCACCCGGCGCAGCGGGTCCTTCCGCGCATTGAGCACCGCGATGTCCTCCAGGCTCTCCTGCGCCGACCGGCGGTATTGTTCCTTCAATTCCCGGACCCAGGCGTCCGCTCCACAGGCGTGGAAGATCTCGAGCATACCGGCGATCTTGTGGGCGGGAGGTGCGGTCTCCAGGTCGTGTATCCGGCGGCGTTGGGCGTCGGTCGCCACTTCCAGGGTCTTGACCAGCAGGAAGGTCTTTTTCCCCGCGAGGATATCGCCGCCCGGTTTCTTCCCGAACTTGGCGGCATCCCCATAACAGTCGAGATAATCGTCCTGGATCTGGAAGGCAAGACCCAGATTTTTGCCGAACTGGTAGATCTTATCCTGGTTGCCAAGGCCGGCGCCACCGAGAATGGCGCCGATCTGCAGGCTGGCGGCGAGCAATACCGATGTCTTCAGGCCGATCATTTGAAGGTATTCCTCCATGCGGACGTCGGAGCGCCCTTCGAAGTCCATGTCCAGCTGCTGTCCCTCGCAGACCTGGCTGGCGGTCTGGTTGTACAGGTGAAGGATGCGGCGGATATGCGGGGAGCTAACCCGGCTGATATAGTCATAGCTGACGACCATCATCACATCGCCGGTGAGGATGGCGGTGGAGGGCCCGTATTTCTCGTGGACCGTTGGCATGCCGCGACGGAGGGGGGCACGGTCCATGATGTCGTCGTGGATCAGCGTGAAGTTATGGAACAGCTCGATGGCGATCGCCATTTGCCAGGCATCCGCTTCGATCGCGCCGAAGAGCTCGTTGCCCATGAGGCAGAGGATGGGTCGGACGCGTTTGCCGCCCATGCTGAGGAAGTAGTCGGCCGGTTGGTAGAGACTGGCGGGATGCGCGGGGAAATGTCCCTGTTTGAACCGGGCGGCGAAGTCAGCAGACAATTCTTCGAAGCTGTGCATGGAAGCGGGCGGTTATTATACTATTTCTTTTTGTTTGATTTACCACGAACAGATTTTGGGCTACGGTGCGGGACATGCGCCTTGCGGTGCGGAACGTGCGGCTTTCGCTGCGGGGGCGTGGGAACGTCCGGAGCCTCCGGAGCGGTGATGACCCATTCATAGTCCAGCTGGCGTTTGGTCAGGTTGGCCGCGACGACGCGGATGGTCAACTTGTCGCCGATCCGGAACTGGCGGCCGCTGCGGCGACCCACGAGCATATAGTCCGATTCCACATACCGGAAATCATCGATATCCAACAGCGAATTGATCGAAACGAGGCCTTCGCATTTATGCTCGATGGTCTCCACCCAGAAGCCGAAGGAAGCCACCCCGCTGATGACGCCTTCAAATTCCTCACCCAGAAAAGCGCTCATGTATTCCACCTGTTTGCGTTTGTTCGCGGCGCGTTCGGATTCCATCGCCGCCCGTTCGCGTTCGCTGCTGTGACGGCATTTCGCTTCCAGCTTCTTGTCCGGCTCGATCTTTCCATCAAGACATTCCTGCAGGATGCGATGGACAAGAACGTCGGGATAGCGGCGGATCGGGGAAGTGAAGTGGCAGTAGTGCTCGAAACCCAAACCGTAGTGGCCGATATTCTCCGTCGTATAGATGGCTTTGGCCATTGTCCGGATCCCCAGCACTTCGAGCACATGCTGTTCGGGTTTGCCGTGCACATCCTGCAGCATCTGATTAAAGGACGCGGCGATCGATCCCGGGGTCTTCAGATCAAAGACAATCCCGTACTTTTTTGCAAATTCGACGAACGGCAGCAGCTTTTCCTTGTCGGGGGTGTCGTGCACCCGGTAGGGGAAGGGAACGGGCTTTTTGTTAACCTCAATCTTCCCTACATATTCTGCCACCTCCCGGTTGGCCAGCAGCATGAACTCTTCGATCAGCTGATGCGATTCCTTGTTTTCCTTGACGATGATGCCGATGGGTTTCCCTTTTGGATCGAGCTTAAAGCGCACTTCTGTGGAAGAGAAATTGATCGCACCCTTCCTGAACCGGTGGCGGCGGAAGCGCTGGGCCAGGGTATTGAGCGTGGCGATCTCTGCCTGATAAAGCCCCGTCTGCTGGTCGATGATCTCCTGTGCTTCCTCGTACGTAAAGCGATGGTTGGAGTGGATGACGGTCCGGCCGATCCAGCGGTGTTTGATCTCCCCTTTAGCCGTCATGCGAAACACGGCAGAGAACGTGAGCTTGTCCTCATGCGGGCGCAGCGAGCAAAGTTCGTTGGAGATGTGTTCCGGGAGCATGGGGTTGACACGGTCCGGCAGGTAGACGGAGGTGGCCCGCTCATATGCTTCCTTATCCAGCGCGGTTTCCGGCTCGACGTAAAAACTCACATCGGCGATGTGGACACCGATCTCGAGCTGCCCGCCGTCGACGGTCCGGATGGAGATGGCGTCGTCGAAGTCCCGGGCGTCGATCGGGTCGATGGTAAACGTAAGGACGTCGCGCATATCTCTGCGCCGGGCGATCTCGGCCGCGGGGATCAGGTCGGGAAGACGTGCGGATTCCTCCAGCACATTCTCCGGAAAGAAGATCGGGAAGCCACTCTCCAGCAGGATCTCCTTCATAACCTGGTCATTCTCGTCCGATGCGTCCATGACCTGGATCACAGTGCCCTGCGGTTTTTTGTTCTTTTCCCATTCCGTGATCCGGACGATGACCTTGTCGTTATTCGCGGCACCGTTCAGCTGTGAGAGCGGGATATAGATATCCGGCATCGGCTTGTCCATTTCGGCAATGAAAAAGGCGAAAGACTGGCTGATCTCAATATGCCCGAGGAATTCGAGCTGTTTGCGCTGCAGCACATCCGTCACCTCTCCGGTTACCCGTCCACTCCGGCCCGGAAGACCGTTGACCTTTACCTGGACGGTATCGCCATGCAGGGCGGTATTGAAATCCGAAGGGCGGACGAGGATATCCTGCTCACGGCCTTCGACGACGACGAATCCCATCCCGGAGCGGGTGACATCGAGTGTGCCGGTAAACTGACGGGAGGAATCGGTTGTGTTTTTATGTTTGTGTTGTTTGTTCGGTTTCTTTTTATTACTCTTCATTCTAATGAAATTCTGTGATGAATTTAATGATTAAATCTTTAAAGCCGGCCTCTTCATCAAACAAAAAGCACGGCGTGATGGGTAGGACA
>DATMLR010000483.1:0-12015 GCA_035570015.1 Puia sp. | reverse complement strand
GGCGGTATGGATGGGAACGGCGGTGGTGGGCGTGAAGCTCATAGAAATCCTCTTCCTCAAAGGGACATACGATATGTACCAACTGCTCTATTTCGGTCTGATCATCGTCGGGATCGTGGGCCTGAAGCGAAACCCCTGAGGGTTGATCTGGCGGAATTTGGAAAAGGAGTCCCAATCTGGGAGGGGTAGCAAGGGGGTAGCCGTTTTGGGATAATTGATAATCAGCCAGTTATGAACTGGTATGCCAATTGTCTTACTCTAAGTGTTCGCGCAAATTGAAAAAAATTAATCTGTACCCAAATACTAAAGCCATGACAACCGTAACCGCACAGCCACAAGAAATGAATGTACTGAATAGTAAGATCACTGAATTGCAAACTGCATTATTCTACACTGAATCTGTATCTCCCATTAAGCTGCCGACCCACGTTATTACCGATGTTGAAGTTGACATGGAAGGTCGTATATGGTTCGCTGTTCCCCGGCCTTCGATGCACATCGATGCGTATGAAAAGGAAGTGCCGGCCAAGCTGGATTTCTTCAAGAAAGGAAAGGATTTCTTTGTAAAGGTGAAAGGGGTAGCTGTACTCCTGACCGATGCCGAAACGATCAATGGCTTCGAAACGCTGTCGGCTGAAATGAAAGAAAAAATGAGTGATGATAAGTCCATCGGTATTATGGTAAAGATCGAGGACACCCAATTTGTGGATAACACCCCCAAGCCTACTCAGAGCTGGCTTCAGGCGAGCAGGACTCAACTGTCCAGCTGGTTCTTCTAGGCGCCCCGTTCCCTTCGGGGAACAACCTAAACCGTTTACTGCGCGTGTTACATATAGGAAGCTGAGTCCCCGAATTGTTCGGGGATTTCAGTTTTTATAAGGGTCCGAACGGCGGGGAGGGGCCAAAAAGAAAAAAGGTCCACTGTAGAAACAGTCGACCTCTAACGATTGCTTGCCATATGAAAATTCTTAATCTCCTAACTCTAAATATTGAGCTTTCGATTTATTTGCTTTGACAATACAAATATAGGGCGAATTTCCCCTGCTGTTTGGACAACTTAGGGGTAATTCTATCATCTCAAAGGAGCAAAAAAAATCATAAAACCTTTACTGACACTGAGTTTGAGCGTGGAATCGGCATGGTCTCCAATCCTCCGGCAAGCAGGGCGGCCGCCAGGGTTTCCTTAATTCGTAATCGCATTTTCCCAAATTCGGCGGCTGGCGGGATGGGGCAAGGATAGTTTTGTGGCGTGAAAAGAAAAAGCACTATTGTTATCGGCGTGATTGTTTTGGTTGTTGTGGCCTTCACGGCCTGTTCCAAGCTATTGCCATCGATGATCGACCCGGAAATCGGTATTTGCGGCCCGGTTAGCCTAACAAGTGAGCAGACGGTCCTGTTCTCGGCGGGGAACGATCAGTTCTTCGCCAACCGCACGGCTGCGACGGGGCTTGGCCCTTACTTCGTGGCCACGGGCTGCGGGAGCTGTCACTCGAGTGATAACCGTGGGCACCCCTTTACCGTTCTGACGCGTTTCGGCCAGACGGATAGTACGGGCAATAAATTTCTGGCGGAGGGCGGACCGCAGTTGGGAGCGTTCTGTTTGCCAGGGTACATGCCGGAGCAGCTACCAGGCGGCGCCACGAGTACGCGGCTGATCGCCCCGATCACGGCGGGTGTAGGTTTCCTGGAAGCCGTTCCCGATTCGGAGATCCTGGCGTTCGCGGCAGCGAATGTGACCAATCCGGACGGTGTACGAGGGCATCCCAATTACGATAGCATTCCGGCTTATGCGCTCGTGCTAAATGGTTCCTATCCGCGGAGTGACGGGAAATATATCTGCCGGTTCGGACGTAAGGGGGCTGTGTATAGCTTGTTGCAGCAAACGGCGCTGGCATACAATCATGATATGGGGATCACCTCCACCTATCTGCCTTTTAATCCTTTCAATTACCTCGATCAGACAGGCCCTGAACCGGCTCCGGCGCCGGAGGTGGACAATGCGACCTTGCAGTCGGTTGTCTTCTACGTCACCTGTCTTGCAGCGCCGATTCAGCGAAACCCGAATGATTCGGTGGTTCAGTACGGCGGCACGATATTCACCCAGATCGGTTGCGCCACCTGTCATCAGCCCTCATTGACGACCGGTTATTCGACCATCGCCGGCCTGGCTTATCAGACGATCAATCCGTTCACCGACCTGCTGGTGCATGATATGGGGCCGGGGCTGGATGATGGGTATACGGAGGGTACTGCCAGAACCTCCGAATGGCGCACGACACCCCTATGGGGTCTCGGGCTGGCGCCAAATGTGCAGGGCGGGTATACGTATTTGTTACATGACGGCCGGGCGCACAGCATCGAGCAAGCGATCCAGATGCATGGTGGGGAAGCGGCGGTCAGTGAAGGGCGGTTTGCCAATCTCTCTGCGGCAGACAAGGCGACATTGATCACCTTTTTAAAATCGTTGTAAAGTATGAAGAGGGATGAGTTTATGAAAACTTGCGGGTTTGCCTGTCTTGGCGGGGCGATTCCGGGTGTTCTCCTGGAGGGATGTGCCGGCAGCGGGAAGACTGTCGGCGGGACGATCGAGCAATCGGACCTGCTGATCCCGGTAACGGCTTTTCAGAACAAAGGATCGTTCCGGAAGTATGTTGTCGTCCAGCATGAAAAGCTAAAGTATCCCGTTTGTGTCTATCGCTTCAGCGAAACCGAATATATGGCGCTGCTGATGCGTTGTCCGCATCAGGGCGCGGAGCTTCAGGTCTTTGGGTCCAGGCTGCAATGCCCGGCGCATGGGAGCGAATTTGACGATAAAGGGGTCGTGAAGAACGGCCCGGCCGATACGAATCTTCGGACTTTTCCGGTGACCGAACATAATCATCAACTTTATATATCGCTGAAATGAAATTGACTCTATTGGGTATTCTGACGGGGGTCTTACTTTTCTTCTCTCATCCGGGCGTGGCACAGATCGATAGCAGTCTGCTGAAGCCCGTGGCGAAGGATACCGGCAAGTCGCCCGTCTCTATTGGCGGATACGTTGAATCCGACTGGCAGTATGTTGCTACTTCGGGCATTTCAGCGGGGCATCAATTCCAGTTCAGGCGTTTCAGTCTTTTCGTCGCCTCTACGATCACCAAGCACATCAAGTTCCTGTCAGAGGTCGAGTATGAGAACGATCCTACGGGTGATCCGGGGGATGCTGCAGGCGGTCAATTCGAGGTCGAGTACGCCGCGTTGGATATTGAATTTCATCCGTTGCTAAATCTGCGCGGCGGGATGATCGTGAATCCGATCGGCGCCTTCAACCAGAATCACGACGGACCCAAATGGGAATTTACCGACCGGCCGATTGCGATGACCCAGATGCTGCCGGATACCTGGAGCAATACGGGGTTTGGGTTATATGGGAAACAGTATACCAATCACTGGATGTTCGGGTACGAGTTTTATCTGACGGGGGGATTCAATGATTCGATTATCGATAATACGTACGGCAAGACGTTCCTGCCGGCTGCCAAGAGCAATCCAGCGCGGTTCACGGCAAGTGCCGGCGGCATGCCGACTTATACCGGTAAGATCTCCCTCCGGAATGACCGGGTCGGCGAGTTGGGATTGTCGTATATGGGCGGGGTCTACAACACCTGGCAGATCGAGGGTGCAACGGTAGACAACAAACGCGTGGTCAATGTATTCGATGTCGACTTTAATAAATCACTGCCCAAGTGGGGAACAAATATTTGTGGGGAATGGGCCTGGGTATTTGTGCAATTGCCGCCGGATTATACCCCGGAATATAGCGGGCGGCAATACGGAGGGTTCGTTGATGTTGTGCAGCCGGTCTTCCGGGGCAAGATCCTGGACTGGGATCATGCGACGGTGAATCTGGCCGTACGCGGTGAATATGTAGACTGGAATGCCGGCAAGTTTGCCGCAACTGGAACCCGGATGTACAATGATACGTGGAGCATTATGCCGGCGATCAGTTTCCGGCCGACCCCGCAGACTGTGTTGCGGTTTAATTATCGGCGCCAGGAGACGAGGGATATAACGGGCGGTGTGATTGGCGCCAGTTTGGGCCTCACGGAAGGTTACAGTATTGGTCTGTCAACCTATTTCTAGTTATCTTTAGAAGGCTATGGATGCCGATGTCATTGTTGTAGGCGGTGGTCTTTCCGGTTTGGTGGCGGCGTATGAGCTGCTGGCCAGGGGACTGCGGGTAATGTTGGTCGAGCAAGAACCAGAGCAGAGCCTGGGCGGTCAGGCCTTCTGGTCGTTGGGCGGATTGTTCCTGGTGGATTCGCCGTCGCAGCGCCGGATGGGGATTAAAGACAGCTATGAACTGGCGATCCAGGATTGGATGGGAACTGCGGGTTTTGACCGGAAGGAAGACGAGTGGCCGCGGAAGTGGGCGGAGGCGTATATTGGTTTTGCGGCAGGCGAAAAGTATTCCTGGTTGCGGGGTCTCGGTCTTCGTTTCTTTCCGATCGTGGGTTGGGCGGAACGGGGTGACGGTGCGGCTGCGGGCCGGGGAAATTCGGTGCCGCGTTTTCATGTGACCTGGGGAACGGGCCCCGGTGTACTGGAACCTTTTGTCGCGGCTGTTGGTGCGGCGGTGAAAAAGGGGTTGGCAACGTTGTGTTTTCGTCACCAGGTCGATGAGTTGATCGTTACCGGCGGCTCCGTTACAGGGGTCCGTGGATCTATTCTTGAGCGCTCGGGTATAAAAAGAGGGGAGAAGAGTTCGAGGATGGCGGTCGGCGAGTTCTTTTATCGTGCGCAGGCGGTTGTCGTTGCTTCAGGAGGGATCGGCGCGAATCTCGAGTTGGTCAGGAGCAATTGGCCGAAGCGACTCGGACCACCGCCGGCGAGCCTGTTGTGCGGTGTGCCGGAGCATGTCGATGGCCGGATGCTGGGGATCACACAACGGATAGGGGGCAACGTTATCAATTGCGACCGGATGTGGCACTATACGGAAGGAGTGACGAACTGGGATCCGATCTGGAAGGGTCATGGGATCCGCGTGCTGCCGGGTCCGTCATCGCTTTGGTTGGATGCGACGGGAAAGCGGTTGCCCGTTCCTTTATTCCCCGGGTTCGATACGCTGGGGACGCTGGGATATCTCCGTCATACCGGTCATGACCACTCGTGGTTTATCCTCAACCAAAAGATCATCCGAAAGGAATTTGCGTTATCCGGGTCGGAGCAGAACCCCGATCTGACGGGCAGGGACTGGCTGCTGCTGCTGGGGAGGATATTCAGGAAAGGTGCGCCGGGACCTGTGGAGGCTTTTAAGCGCGATGGTGTGGACTTTATCGTCAAAGATAGTTTGCGGGAGCTGGTCGATGCGATGAATGCGCTTACTGGCTCGTCAATATTGAGCTATGACCGGCTGATGGAAGAGATCACAGCCAGGGACAGAGAAACCGAAAACAAGTTCAGCAAGGATCTGCAGATCGGGGCAATCCGCGGAGCGCGGAAGTATTTGGGGGACAAGCTGACCCGGGTGGCGGCGGTACACAAACTGCTTGATCCGGCGGCCGGGCCGCTGATCGCGGTGCGGCTGCATGTCCTTACCCGCAAGACGTTGGGCGGGCTGGAAACCAACCTGGACGGGGAGGTCATGGATGGGAGAGGGGCGCCGATACCGGGGCTGTATGCGGTGGGGGAGGCGGCGGGATTTGGCGGGGGTGGGATGCATGGATACAGCTCGCTGGAGGGGACTTTCCTCGGGGGGTGCTTGTTCACGGGGAGGACGACGGGGAGGGCCGTAGCCCGGCTGCTGAAAGGCGGCTGAACCTCTTAGTTCGTTTTTCCGATGGCGTTGAAAAATGATTCCCGGTAATTTTCACCGATCGGCAGTTCCAGCGTTTGGATGAAGACACTATTCTTGCGAACGGAAGTAATGGAAGGGACCGAGACGAGATAGGATTTGTGGATACGTATAAAGGGGAATCCGGTCAGTTGCTCTTCGATGGCCTTTATGCTCATCCGGGTCATAATCGGTTTAGGAGAGCTCAAGAGGTGGATTTTGATATAGTCCCTGAGGCCTTCGATCCAGGCGATATCCGATTTCTGAACTTTCAGGAGGCTATAATCGACATTGATAAAAAAATAATCGACCGGGGCTGACGCGTTCGTATCGGATTTGCTTTTGGCTCGAAGCTGATGCAGTTCGAGCGCCTTGTTGCATGCCTTCAGGAAGCGGTCAAGGGCTACTGGCTTAACGAGGTAATCGACTACGTCGAGGGTGTATCCTTCGAGGGCATATTTTTCATAAGCGGTGATCAGGATGAACATGCAGGAAGCGGCAAGACCGCTTTGGATGAACTGGAGACCGGTTAGGCCGGGCATTTGGATATCCAGGAAGATGAGGTCGATGGGTTGTTCCTGGGTGACCTTCAGCGCTTCGAGCGGGTTGTTACAGGCAGCGACCAATTCCAGGAAGGGGACCTTGCGGATATTATCCTCCAGCAGCTCGAGGGCAAGGTCTTCGTCGTCTATGGCAATACAGCGTAGCATCAATGTAAATTAAGCTTCAGTAATACGGAAAACCAGCCATCTTCCTTTGTGATCTGTAAGGAATGGATATTTGGGTACAATAAATTTAAGCGTCTTTTGACATTCGTCAGCCCGATCCCGGAAGTTTTGTCTTTTTCCCATTCTGTTGTCTCATTATACCGGTTGCGGACACAAAGATTGAGCTGGTTGTTCTCCAGCTTCAGGTGGATATCGATCCGGGCCTGGGGGACGAGGCCTGTTCCATGTTTGAAGGCGTTTTCGACGAAGGGGATCAGCAGCATGGGTTCGATGACAAATCCGTCGGGTACCGGCTCGAAGGTAATGTTGATTTCTACGTTCTTACCAAACCGCTGGGCCTGGAGCTCGATGAAGCTTTTCAAGTATTCGATTTCTTTCTCCAGCAATACCTTGTCTTCGTCGGTCTCGTAGAGCATATAGCGGAGGAGGGATGACAATTTGATCAGGGAGGGTTCGAGGAGATCGGACTTTTTGCGGGCCAGCGCTACCATATTGTTGAGTACGTTGAACATAAAGTGAGGGCTTACCTGCGAACGGAGGAAGGAGAGTTCGGTCTTTAGATTTTCGGTCTCTTTCTCTTTTACGCGTTGCTGTTCTCTGATCCTGTCCGCGACGACGCGGAAGGCAGTGCTTCCGACCACAAAAAAAACAAATATCGGCAGTTCGAAGAGCACGTAGCTCCAAATCCTAAAATGGAGCCCGGGTATGAACAGCCAATAAATAAACCAGTTCCATGCCGTCAGCAGGCAAAACATGGCCAGCAAAGCAATTAAGTATTGTCCAAACCGGCGGGCATAGGCTAGCTTTGGGATGAAGAAGTAAGCGTTGGCGTAAAAAAGAAGAGCTCGCATCAGATTTTGCACGGCAAACGCCATATAAAAATTGCCGGCGTTCTTGTCAGGGTGGGCGTTCGAATCATGTTCCACCGAGATTTTTATCAGATAGGGGAATATGAGAATGAGGATCCAGCACAGGACATGGAGGCTGATGACCACCCATTTCTTGGCATACCATTGCGGACTTACGCTAATCATTTATGACGGTTAAGTTGCATCAGTAAACCTACGAATAAGGCAGATTCCGCGATCGCCGAATGCGACAAAAGTCCTTGATCGTGCGACAAAAGGGGTAAATTGCAATATGCACCGAGGCCGATTTCTGACGATTTTCCTGATCCTGATGGCATTGAGCCTGCTGTTTGACGTGTATGCTTATAACGGGCTCAAGACCATTGCATCCAGTTGGAAATCAGCATTTTTCAGACGACTGCTTCTTTATGGCTATCTGGGAGTTACGGTTGGGTTGATGCTGCTGCTCGTGGTGGGGATCGGGAGCTTCTCTACGCCGCAAGGCATGCGGCCGTTCCATGAATGGGTGCTGAGTCTATTCCTGGCGTTACTGTTTACCAAGCTTTTCTTTGTGCTGGTGTTGTTTCTTTGGGATAGCGGCCGGCTCTTCTATGCCCTTGGCAACTGGCTGTTTGGTCCACGCCGATCGGCGGGCCAGCCTTTTATGCCGGCGCGCCGTCAGTTTATGGTCGATACGGCGCTGCTGGTGGCGGCTGTGCCATTTGGTGCTTTTCTGTATGCGATGGTGAAGGGCAAATATGACTATCGTGTGCATCGGGAGACGCTGTACTTCGAGGATCTCCCGGAAGCGTTCGATGGCTTTACCATCACCCAGATCTCGGATATTCATTCCGGAAGCTTTGATAACCGGGCGGCGGTGCAAAGGGGCATCCGGCTTGCGCAGGAGCAGAAGAGCGATCTCTTTGTCTTTACCGGTGATCTGGTTAACAATGTGGCCTGGGAAATCGAACCGTACCTGGAGGATTTCAGTCAGCTGCGGGCGCCTTATGGGCAATTCTCTATCCTGGGCAATCATGACTATGGGGATTATATCAAATGGGATACTGTGGAAGCTAAGGACGCCAATTTGGAGAAATTGAAGGAGCATCACCGGACGCTGGGATACCGGTTAATGATGGATGAGCATGTCCTGCTGGAAAAGGGCGGGCAGAAGATCGCGCTGCTAGGGGTGCAGAACTGGGGGCGCGGATTTATTCAGTTGGGGGATATTGACAAGGCGCTGGATGGAGTCGATCCAAAAGCATTCAAGATACTGTTGTCGCATGATCCGACGCATTGGGAAGAAAAGATCCGTTATCATTCTACGACGGTCCATCTTACATTGGCCGGGCATACGCATGGCGCGCAATTCGGTGTGGAGGCGGACCATTTCAGGTGGAGCCCGGTGCAGTACCGGTACCTGGATTGGGCAGGATTGGCGAAGGAGAAGGACCGGTATCTGTACGTCAACAGGGGTTTTGGGTTTCTGGCGTTCTCCGGCCGGCTTGGGATCTGGCCCGAAATCACGGTATTCACGCTGAAAAGGACGGTGTAGGCCGTCAAACATGTATAACGGCTATGCCTGCCTGTTGGAGGAAGGGACAGGCGGCGGCCGGGGCATCGGTGATCACGGTGCCGATCAGCTGCAATCCCGAAAATTGCCAATAGGTTTCCCTTCCGATCTTGCTGCTATCGCACAGGAGCCATGCGGATGCGCTGTTGGCTGCCAGGGCCATTGTGAGGGTTGCTTCTTTTTCACTGTTGGCGAAGAGGCCCCTGGGGGAGATGCCGTCGATGCCCAGGAATGCTCTGTTGGCCCGGTACTTCGAGATATGAAATTCGGCCATTTTCCCGTGAATGGCTTGTCTTTCCGCGTCGAATTCTCCACCGATAAGATTGATGCTGACCTGGCAGTCCTGTAGTTCATGGAGGATAGGAAGGGAGTTTGTGATCACGCGGATCTTTTTGTTTTTAATAAACGGGCAGAGGTGAAAGACGGTGCTTCCGCAGTCGAGGAAGATAATGTCGCCGTCGTTGATACCGGCGGCGGCGCGGCGGGCAATGGATTCTTTTGCTTTGACATTGATGGCGGCTTTGTTGGCGAAAGGAAGGGGCGGGTTGGGTGGAGCGACTTTGATGGCACCGCCATGGGTCCGGCGGAGGAGACCGTCGGCGGCTAATTGATTGAGGTCTCTACGAATAGTGATCTCCGAGACTTTGAGGGCAGCAGCCAGCTGTTTGATCTCTGCTTCGCCGGTGTCGGCCAGGGATTGGAAAATCGATTGTTTTCTTTTTTGAAAATTCATATGATCCGCTTATTTTTGAACATAATTGATCAAATTTAATCAAAATCGTTCAAATGACTAAAGATGCCGTTAAAATATTGGAAAACAGGGTGCTGTCTGACCAGTTCTATGTCCTCCGTCGTTTCACCTTTGAGCGGGAGGAGCGGGACGGTGAGCGGGTAATGCAAGTTCGGGAAGTCTATGACCGCGGGAACGGGGCCGCGATACTCTTGTACAACCGGGCTGATCAGATGGTGATCCTGACGCGGCAATTTCGGATGCCCACATTTGTGAATGGCAATCCGACGGGGATGTTGATCGAATGTTGTGCTGGGCTGCTGGACAGGGACAATGCGGAAGAGGCGATCAGGCGGGAGACGGAGGAGGAGACCGGTTACAAGATCGGAGCGGTGGAAAAGGTGTTGGAGGTCTATATGTCGCCGGGGTCTGTTACTGAGATCCTGTATCTTTTTGTCGCGGAATATACGAAAGACATGAAGGTGAGTGATGGAGGCGGGCTGGAACATGAGCGCGAGGATATCGAGGTGCTGGAGATTCCATACGGTCGTGCATTGGAGATGGTGAGGACCGGTGACATCAAGGACGGAAAGACTATTCTGCTGCTACATTATGCGGAGTTGAACAGGTTAATGACTGGTTAATGATGTCAGATTGATGGCTATTCAGGCGCAAAATCCGGAGCGGATGAGCACAAAAAAAAAGCCCCGCCTTGGAAAAGGCGCGGCTTGTTAACCATTATACCTTTGTTCTAAACTAAGCGCAAGATACGTTTTTTTTTGATCTTGTAAAGATTTGAATGCAGCTGGTGGACCTACTTTTTTTGGTAGTTATCGTTTTATCGGCCTGGAGCGGGTGGAGGGCCGGGTTTGGGTAGTTTGGGCGCCGGGACTGGGCATCCGGACCTTGTCCGTGGCGTTCCTGCTGGCACTGGCCTGCGGAATGGGTCGAAGAGCGATTGTAGCCCGTTTTCGAACGGCTTGTAGAACGAACGATTGCGCGACTGTCGATCGACCCGACCTGCTCCCTTACATATCTGGTGTTTGCAACAGTCGGTACAGTTCGTCGAGTTTTGGTGACAGGATAATATCGGTCCTCCGGTTGAGGGCCCGGCCTTCGGAGGTACTATTGGGTTGTACCGGATCATATTGACTGTGCCCGGAAGCGATCACGCGCGTCGGATCGACCCGGTAGTCGGTCGTCAGGATCCGGACGATAGATGCGGAACGCGCGAGGCTGAGATCCCAGTTGTCCACGTATTTCGCATGGATCGGGATCGAGTCGGTGTGGCCTTCGATATCCACGGTGATATCCGGGTTCAGGTTGAGGACCGCGGCGAGCTTGCCAAGCGCCTCTTTCCCTTTAGGATTGACGACGGCGCTGCCCGAAGGGAAGAGGAGGTTCTCCTGCAGGCTGACATATACTTTTCCATTTTTGATAGCCACGGAAAGTTCACTTGATTTGAATCCGACGAGCGCGTCGCTCATCTTCTTTTTGATCTCCTCGATTGCCTTTTTCTGCCGGTCCATCAACTCCTGCAGATGCTCGAGTTTGGCTTGCTGATTGGCCAGGTCTTGTTTGTTTTTAGCGAGCTGGGCCTGGCGGGTGGCCGCATCGGCGGACAGATCGCTGTTCTTTTGCTTCAGGTCGCTCCCCTGCCGGGACAATGCTGCGATCTCCTGGGACAGCGAGTCGATCTGGTGCTGGCGATCGGCGGCCATCCGGGCGAGCTGGGACTGTAGGTCTTTCACTTTGTTCGCCAGCTGGGCGCTGTCATACCGGGCAGAGGACAGTGCCATCTGCGAAGCGTTGAATTTGCTGGTGGGGACGCATGCACTGAAAAAAAGAATACCTGTTGTTAGCACAGACAGGACCGGTGTGAATTTTACCATAGTATTAGACATTTGCGGGCAAAAGTATCGACTTCATTTTAGAAGCGGCTTAAAATAATGTTAGAATCGCATTAGAGGGAGGCGGCGATCGAAGGACTTTGGGTATCAGTGGGTTATGGGGCCAAGCCGGTAGGGGTGTCGGTAGGGGGAATCATTTAGATGACGAGGGCGATCGCTCAACGGGGCCGGATCCTCTTATGGGTTCGCCGGCGGAGAGGCAGTGCTCATGTTGTACTCGTGGATATAATACTGGACGTCGATGGGGGCGTATTGGGTATCATTGTCGAAGATTTTTTTGACGGCCGGATTGTCGGCAATAAGCGCACCCATCGCCTGGCGCCGGGCCTTGTCGCCACCGCCGAGAAGGCCTCCTCCGTTGGTCCAGACTTCGACCACGGCGCTATCCCCCTTCTGCGCATAGTAGGTCGTTGT
>DATMLR010000482.1:0-7465 GCA_035570015.1 Puia sp. | reverse complement strand
AGGGGTATTGTATCTCGGGCTTGGCGCGCTGGGGTTTGTCCTTCCGCTGATCGACCTCAACGATACCACCAAACGGGAATTCTTCAAGATGCTCCCGCTGCTGCTCCTGTATCTTGCCAATAATGCCGCCCTGATCCGCCTTTCGGAATGGATCTCCCGCTGGGAAGGGGATCCGGTGGTTATCGGTAGGGTTTCCGCGAAGCCTGCTCCTGGTTCCGCGAAGTCCGTCGGTGGTTCCGCGAAGTCCGTCGGTGGTTCCGTGAAACCCGTTGCTGGTTCCGCGAAGCCTGCTCCTGCACCGGCGCCCAATAAGGGCAAACCCGCGCCGGCTCCTTCGAAAAAACGCCGCCGGAAATAACGCTGCGGCGTCCCTTCGATCCGGCGCGCCGCGCTTACCCGCCCCAGCCCTCCCGGTCGAGGCTTCGGAACTGGATTGCCTCCGCCAGATGTTCCTCGAAGATGTGATCACTTCCGGCAAGGTCGGCGATGGTCCGGCTTATTTTGAGAATATGGTCATAGGCCCGCATCGAAAACCCCAGGTTATCCACGGCATTCCGCAGCAGCTTCTGACCCGCTCTGTCTACTTTGCCCCACGTTCTTAACGTCTTGTTTGCCATCTGCGCATTGCAATAAAAGCCCAACCGTTCATAGCGCCGGCGCTGCCGCTCCCGCGCTGCTATTACCCGCTCCCGGACCTGACCTGAAGATTCGCATATAGCTTCTTTGGTTACCTGTTCATAGGGCACCGGAATGACCTCCACCTGAAGATCGATGCGGTCCAGCAACGGTCCCGAAATCTTGTTGAGATACCGGATCACCGCTCCTGGCGGACAGTTGCAGGCCTTCGTCGCATGACCGTAATACCCACAGGGGCAGGGGTTCATAGCCGCCACGAGAATAAAGGAAGCTGGGAATTCCGCCGATTGCCTTGTCCGGTTGACCAGTACCTTTCGCTCCTCCATCGGCTGCCGCATTACCTCCAGTACACTCCGGTTGAATTCCGGCAGCTCATCAAGAAAGAGGACGCCGTTGTGGGCGAGCGAGATCTCCCCCGGCTGCGGATAGGCTCCACCTCCAACCAACGCGGAACCGGATATGGTATGATGCGGGCTTCTGAAGGGGCGTTGTGAGAGCAGGGCCATATTCTCCGTCAATTTCCCGGCAACACTGTGGATCCTGGTGGTCTCCAGCGCCTCCTGCAGGCTTAGCGGCGGCAGAATACCCGGTAGCCGCCGGGCCAGCATCGTTTTGCCGGCGCCGGGTGGCCCGACGAGAATGATATTGTGACCTCCGGCCGCGGTGATCTCCATCGCCCGCTTGATGCCGTCCTGGCCTCTCACATCACTGAAGTCGAGATCGGAAGCGGGCACGGCGGCATGAAAGGCGGCTCTGGCATCCACGATCACCGGCTGAAAATTCGACTTACCGCGGAGAAATTCGATCACCTCCCGGAGATGACCGAACGAAAATATTTCCAGCTGGTTGACGATAGCAGCTTCTGTGCCGTTCGATCGCGGGACAAGAAGTCCTTTGAATCGTTCCTTCCGGGACTGGATTGCGATCGGCAGCGCACCCTTGATGGAATGGATCTGGCCATCAAGCCCCAATTCTCCCATGATCACATAGTCCTTCAACGTATCCGCCGGCAACTGCCCGCTGGCTGCGAGCACGCCGAGAGCGATCGGAAGATCGAACGCTGACCCCGTCTTTCGGATACCCGCCGGCGCCAGGTTGATCACCAGTTTGGTGCGCGGCATGAAATAGCCATTGCTTTTTATGGCGCTCTCGATCCGCTGAATACTTTCTTTGACGGCACTGTCGGCCAACCCGACCACATAGGTGTGAAGACCTTCTGTTACATTCACTTCGATGGTAATGGTGATTGCTTCAACGCCATACACCGCACTACCGAACAACTTCACCAGCATCACAAAATCATTTAGCCGGTAAACCTAGAAAATAAATTGAAATCGTTGAGGAAAACCTGCTTTGCGTTCCACGGGAAGGTTTCACGCAAATGGCGACGCGGTTGTCACGCCGATGTGGAAGTAGTTGTCGCGCAGATAGCGATGCAGTTGTCTTTCCAAGCAAAAAAAGTTCGCAAAATGCGAACTTCAGCCCCGAAATTCTTCGTTCGCTACAGGGGCCCTTGCCGCAGCCCCATTCTTAAGCAAACATATTCAATCACTTGCGATCTCGCCTTTTAACCGAAAACATCGGGCAACCCCGTGCGCACGACCCAAAATACGCATTTTGCGAACTTTTTAATTCACCACCAACACATCCCGCTTCTCTTCGCCCACGTACTACAATTTCTCCAACATTTCCACCACCTTCTCACGCTTCAGGATCAAATAGCCGATCCGGTCATTGCTGATGCCTTCTTTTAGCTGATAGCTGAATTCCAATTGATCATCCACGACATTGGTCTCGAAATACCGGAACAAAATATTCGGAAAATCCTTGAGGTCATCCCCGATCTCGTACAGGTGTGTGGAAAGTATAAAGAGGGACTTACGGATGCGGATGAGGCCCTTGATAACGGTCGTGCTGCATTTCATCGCATCCTGGACGTTGGTACCCTTGAAGAGTTCGTCGATCAGCACCAGCCATTTCTTTTGTCCGTGGATCTTCTCCAGGGTATTGCGGATCCGTTGCACTTCGTTGAAAAAAAAGCTTTCTCCTTTGGCGAGATCGTCCACCACATTAATGTTGCTGAGGATACCATCGAAGAGGCTCAACCGCATCGTCGCCGCCGGAACGCCCATCCCGAGATGGGAAAGGAAGACTACGACCCCTACCGCACGGATAAATGTACTTTTGCCGGCCATATTCGCCCCGGTAAGAAACAGGAAATTGGCGTCCTTGTCCAGCCGGACATCATACGACACTGCCTGCGGCAGCAGCAAGTGATACAGTGCCGTCGCTTCCAGGTACGGCTCGGCCTGATCGACGAATACCGGGAAGCTCAGCTGGAAGCGCCGGGTTGCCATCGCCATCGAATACCAGGCATCGAGTCGGCTATGGATCTCGATCAACGACTGCATGGCGGTCTTGAACCGTAGCCGGACAAATTGACCGTAATAAATGATCTGGATCGGATTCAATTTTATACCCGGCGTGGTCTTCGCCATTGCTTGGAGCACCTCCTGTTCCAGCAGGCGCCGCGCCCGCTCCAGCAGCTCGGACAATAACCGGGGATTGTCCGGAACATCCAGCAGCGTTACCAGTTGGTTCATTCCCCGGACGAAGTCTACAAAATGCCCGACGGAATACCGGACCATTGCATAGTCGGCGGAATGGAAGATCTTGTAGCTTAGTGCAGCAGGGAGGTTGTGCGCTGCCGGGAGATCGTCGATAGCCGTCTCGTAGAACTTGTCCATCACCATGATGGTTCCATTGCTGATGGTGGTGGGCCATTGGTCGATCTTTTCCAGGATCCGCCCCAGGGTCCGCTGCGTGGCCTGGATCTCTTCCAGCTTGTCGAGCGGGTTGGCGAATAGTTCCAGCAACAGGTCCTTGCCGGATTGAGTCCGCGTGAAATTCAGCTTATGGAATAAGGAATATTCTTCATGACGGCTGAACAGGGATAGATCCTCGTAGGTAGTATTGTCAATTTCCATAATATCGGTCGAATGGGCGGCCCCGGTCTACCGGTCGAACCTTAACCGCCGGCCCCATTGAGATTCATCGAAGACCTCATTTCCATAGGCCAGATGACCATTTACGAAGGTATGGGTCACCGTGGCCGGGAACCGGAACCCCTCCAGCGGGCTCCAGCCGCATTTGTAAAGGATATTTCCCCGCTCGACGATGGAGGGCCGTTCAAGGTCAACCAGGACCAGGTCTGCGTGATACCCCTCCCGGATGTATCCCCGTTCGGCGATCTGGAAACAGATCGCAACAGCATGGCACATCTTCTCCACGACTTTTTCCAGGCTGATCTTTCCCTCCCGCACATAATGGAGCATGAGCAGCAGCGAATGCTGTACGAGTGGCAGCCCTGCATGCGCCTTTTCGTACGGGCCGGATTTCTCTTCCAGGGTATGAGGAGCATGGTCCGTTGCGATCAGGTCCAGCCGGTCATCCAGTAGCGCCGTCCATAATGCTTCCCGGTTATGCGGGGCCTTGATTGCCGGATTGCACTTGATCTTGTTGCCCAGCCGGGCGTAGTCATCTGCCGTAAAATGCAGATGATGCACACAGACCTCCGCCGTGATCCGCTTGTCCTGTTGAGGGATCAGATTGGTAAAAAGCTGCATTTCTTTTGCCGTGCTCAGGTGAAAAACATGCAGCCGGCTATTGTGCTTTTTTGCAAACTGAATGGCCGTAAGCGAAGACTCGAAACAGGCTTCGGCGTCCCGGATCACGGGGTGATCGGCTGCTACCAGTTCCCGCCCTTCCTGTCTCAGGCGTTCCAGGTTCTGCCGGATGATCTTTTCGTCTTCGCAATGGGTAGCAATAAGTACCTCACTTTCCCGGAAAAGCCGGTCCAGCGTCAGATAATTGTCGACGAGCAGATTTCCCGTAGAGGACCCCATGAAGATCTTGAGGCCGCAGACATCCCGTCGCTTTTCATTGGTCCGGAGGGCTTCTTCCGCATTATCGTTTGACGTGCCCATATAGAAAGAATAGTTGGCCAGTGAGCTTCGGGCGCCGATCGCATATTTATCCTCCAGCAAATCCTGCGTAAATGCCGGGGGGATCGTATTAGGCATTTCCATAAAAGAGGTGACACCCCCGGCCACCGCCGCTTTAGCTTCTGTATAGATGGTAGCCTTATGCGTTAGACCGGGCTCGCGAAAATGAACCTGGTCGTCGATCACGCCGGGCAATAAAAATTTTCCGTCGCCGTTGATCTCCGTAATTGCAAAGGCGGGCTGAAGGTTCGGCCCGATTTTTTCGATCCGGCCGTTTTTAACTAGCAAATCTCCTGTACTAATCCTACCTTCGTTTACTAAATAAGCGTTCCTGATCAGGTAATTACGCATAGAGAAAATTGGTCGTTGCTTAATTTTGACCCTTTATGATGCAATTTATTAAAACCCGTCTAAGGCGGAAGATAATTCTCGGGGCAACACTTTTCTTTCTGCCGGCCGCCGGCTTTACCCAATCCAGCTTTCTTCCGCAGGGCTCTGCCTATGAGCATTTCCTCGACCGGATGCAGATCCTCCAGCAAACCAATCCTACGCTGAACTTCAGCTCGGACCGGCCGATCAGCCGCAAGGTTGCCGTCCGGATGGCGGAGATGGCTGATTCTCTAAGTAAATACTATCCCTTCGACGAATTTTACCATCTTTCTCCGGTTGACCAGGCTACACTCAATTCGCTTCTCGTCAATAATATCGAATGGACCCGGGAGAGCAGAGCAGATTTTGCCAGCAAAACGCCCTGGTTCCATACCTTCTATACGGAGAAGGCAAATTTCTATTCCGTGAAAGAGAACGATTTCTTTCTGGCGATCGATCCGGCCATTGAAGAGACCCAATCCATCGAAAGCGGGAATAACGAGCGTGTATTCCTGAATGCGAAAGGGCTGACCCTCCGGGGAATGATCGGCGGTAAAATCGGCTTCTCGGCCTTTCTCACCGACAACCAGGAAAGAGGACCGACCTTTTTTCAGCAACGGGCGGTACAGTTCAAGGCCGTGCCTGGCGGCGGGTATTGGCAAAGTTTCAAAAAAGACGCATATGATTACTACGATAACCGGGCTTCGATCTATTTCAATGCTTTGAAATATTTTGACTTTCAGATCGGCTATGACAAAAACTTCATCGGTGACGGATATCGTAGTCTCTTTCTAAGTGACTATGCGGCGCCCTATTCCTTTATCAAGATCAATACCCGCGTCTGGAAATTGAACTACCAGGTCATGTATATGCAGCTCGTTGACCAACACCTCGTCAATGATTCAAATTATGTCTACCCCCAAAAATATGGCGTTACACACCATCTTAGCATCAATGTATTTCCCTGGATGACTGTAGGCCTGTTTGAAAACGTCATCTTTACCCGAACCAATGGCTATGCTTTCTCTTATCTGAACCCTGTCGTCTTCCTGGTTTCGGCGCAACAGCAGAATGGCAGCCCGGACAAGACAACCGCGGGGCTGGACGCCAAACTGAATATCGGCCATAGCGTCCAACTCTATGGACAATTGCTGATCGATGAATTCGTCCTGCACCAGATCCTGCACTATTCTGACGGCTATTGGGCCAACAAGCAGGGCCTTCAGGCTGGGATCAAATACATCAATGCCTTTAGTCTGAAGAACTTCGATCTTCAATTCGAGGCCAACATCGTTCGCCCGTATACCTATCAGCACAACGATTCGATCGACAACTACAGTCACTACAACCAACCCCTGGCGCACCCGCTGGGTGCAAACTTCGAGGAATTCATCGCAATCGCACGCTATCAACCGTCCTACAAATGGACACTCGAAGGTAAAGTGATCTGGTACAAACAAGGTCTGGATTCCGCGGGTGTCAACTTCGGCGGGAATATTTTTGAGAATTATTTGACCCGGCCCCGCGATTATGGGTTCATCATTGGCTCCGGTATCCCTGCTAAAACGCTCAACCTGTCGGGTCTCCTGTCCTATCAATGGAGAGAGAATGTCTATCTGGATCTGTCGGCTATGTATCGCCGTTTTTCGGTCAATGACCCGACCAATACGTATCATTCGTCCAGCTCCACGACTTTGACAGCCGGGATCCGGATCAATATGTTCAGGAGGCAATACGATTATTGAAGAACTAGCCCTCAAAAATTAACGAAAATATCACCATCCGGGTCTTGAGCTTGTCGATCACATTCGAATACTGCAAATTGGGATCGCGGTCATGGACATTCTTAATCCCCTCGCTGAACTTGAGCTCCGGCGATAAAATGAACACCGGGAAATAGAACTGAAATCCGATGCCGCCCTCTACGCTGAAATCTGAGGGATTCAGCTTTACAAGGTCCTGGGCCTTGCGGGCGGAAGAATTGGAAGCGAGGTCATATTGGTAGTTGATGCCACCCAGCATATAAACCCTGAAATTGTTGATCCGGTCCGAAAGGAATTTCACATGCGCGGGGAATCCCACGAGCAGCGACTGGATCTGTTTGGTCGCCAGATTGGTCTCACCGGCTGGTGGATAAGCAACGTGATATGCGAGTGAGTTGGACGCAAAGATAAATTCCGGGGCGGCCAGGCGGAATTCCCAGTGATCCGCGACGTGAAAGGTGAGCATTCCGGACACACCAAAGCCGCCACTGTTCAACGGGTTGACATACAAGACACTGTCGCTTTGAAGGAATTTCGGATGCGCGCTTACCTGCAAATGGGACTGGTCATACAAAAATGAAATACCCAGATAGAAAGGTTTCGAATCGTGGTCCGGCAAATTTAGCTCGTCCCGCAACTGTGCATTGGCGTCCGCCGCGGCCACTAGCCCGAGCAGAAACACAATAGTACGGA
>DATMLR010000481.1:0-28941 GCA_035570015.1 Puia sp. | reverse complement strand
GTGAAAGGCGATGCATTGACGAAGCAACCGGTCCTCACCGCTACTCAGGCGCTGCAGGGTCAGGTGGCGGGCGTACAGGTTACCAGCAGCGGCCAACCGGGCAGCACACCCCAGGTCATTATACGGGGAGCCGGTTCCATATTGGGCGGCGCAAGCCCGCTCTATATCGTGGACGGGATCTGGACTGATGATATCACCAACATCAATACCGCGGATATCGTTTCAGTGGACGTATTAAAAGACGCATCTTCCGCTTCTATCTACGGAGTGCGGGGCGCAAACGGGGTGATCCTGATCACGACCCGGCAAGGATCAGGAAAGATGAAGCTCAACTATAGCATGAATATAGGGATGCAGCAGGCTGCCTATGTGGTGCCCATGGCCGATGCGAAAGAGTACCTGCAGTACGAAACGGCTGCCTTGGGCCCCAGCTTGTCCCTGACAGGGTACAACACGAACTGGTATGATCAGGTCCTGCGCAACGCATTCTATCAAAATCATAATCTTTCCCTTTCTGGCGGCACAGCCCAGAACAAGTACGCTTTGAGCGCAAGCTATCAGACCGACGACGGGATCATCATTTTTAATAACTATAGCCGGTATACCGTACGTCTGAACGACGAATTTAGTCCTACCTCCTTCCTGAGAATCGGCACGACGGCCTCTTTTGCCAATCAAACCTCCCAGAACGTGCCTACTAGTCTCATCACCGAAGACGCCTATCGGGCAGCGCCCCTGGTGCCTGCTATGGTAAATGGCAAATTCGGGAATACCTCGCAGTACCAGAACGTAGGCAACCCGGTCCTGGATGCCCAGGAGACCAATGACCTCAGCCATAATAACCGCATTCAGGGCAACGTATACGTGGAAATCCGGCCTGTCAGATGGCTCAATCTGAAGTCTACATTTGGCGACGAGGCGAATTTCTATGATGACAGGCAATACTCCTACCAACATAACAACGACACTAGCTTCTTTAATGTCAATGGTGGTACGCAGGGCCCGACCAGGAGTCAGCTAACGATCTCCAATACGAAATATTACCACTGGGTCTGGACCAATACCATTGGGTTCGATGATGACTTCGGGCGCAGCAAAATTAGCGTCCTCGCCGGCACGGAGGCGCAGAAGTACTATAATGTAGGATCCTCAGCCTACCGGTATAGCGTACCTCCAATTCCCAGTGAATGGTATCTGCAGGATGGGGACGCAAACTTCCAATACAATGGCAGCTCTGTTACGGAATACACTACGAATTCTTATCTGGGCAGGATAGTCTACAACTATGACGGCCGGTTCCTCTTCACCGGCAACTTCCGTGCGGACGGCAGTTCTGTTTTCGCCGCTCAGAATCGCTGGGGATATTTTCCTGGGTTGAGTGCCGGATGGGTGATCAGCAAGGAGACATTCATGGAAGGTCAGCGCATCTTTCAATATCTGAAACTGAGAGGGAGCTGGGGCGAACTGGGGAATTCCAATATCCCTTCCGATGCCGCTGTACAAACGCTCTTATCCAATATCCCGTATTTTTACAATAGTGGTAACACGGGCGGCACTGCCGGTGCAACAACCGGTTCGATCGTCCCGCAGGTAAAGGACCTCAACCTGAAATGGGAAATCACTAAGGAGGCAGACCTCGGCCTGGAATATAGTGTGTTGCAGAGCAGGCTAACCGGTACCTTGGATGTCTATGATAAAATGGTTTCGGATGCCCTGATCTACGTTCAGGTGCCCGGTACTTTCGGAAGTCAGGCAAACCCGAATAGCACCATCACGCCCGGCGACGTGCTGACCAATGCAGCTACGATCGATAATAAAGGGCTGGAGTTTTCCGCGCGCTGGCACGACAATATCAACAAAAATTTTTCCTACTATATCAGCGGAAATGTCTCCTTCAACAGGAACAGGGTAGTAAGCCTCAATGGCGGGTTGCCCTATTTTGACGGGAATATCAATGGGTATTTCACAACGGAAACGAAGCCGGGATATCCAATAGGCGCCTTTTTTATGCGAAAGGTGACCGGGGTCTTCCAAAATCAGAATCAGATAAATAATTATGTCGATAAGAACGGCAATATGCTTGAACCCGATGCATCTCCCGGAAGCCTGATCTATGCATTTAATTCGAATGGACAATTGGACACTGCCTTTCTGGGGGCCTATCAACCCAAATTGTTCGCGGGCCTTTCGGGCGGTTTCACTTATAAGGAATTTGACTTTTCAATCGATATATATTCCAATATCGGCAATCAGGTTTATAACGGAAAGCAGCAGGCACGGGTAAACGCAACGGACGATGTCGAAAGGTCCGTGGCCACCAGCTACTGGACACAACAGAACAAATCGGAAACCCAGCCCGCGGCCAGCGGCGGCAATCTGCCGGCCTCGTCCTATTTTATCGCATCGGGTACATTTGCCCGGATCAATAACGTTACGCTTGGATATACCCTGCCGGCAAGGACCCTGGAACGGCAAAAAGTCATCAGCAGCTGCAGGGTATTCGTGAATGCTCAAAATCCGGTCACGCTTAAGAAGTACGGCGGTTTTTCATCTGAACTGCCCGGCAGTGAAGCGACCAATGCGGGCATTGAATTAGGAACGTATCCGACGACAAGGGTATTTGCCTTTGGCGTGAATCTTGGAATATAAATGTATAATGACAACGGATATCAAAATCTTGGGAAATGAAATATAAATTGCTCATTTTCTTTTGCATCTTCTGGGTGATGACAGGGTGCTCCAAAAAGTTCCTGAACGTGCCCATCCAGGGTCAGGGAACTGCCGCCACTGACCCTCAGGTGGCTATCGATGAAGTCACCGGGGCCTACAACGCATTGATCACCCCGGATCCTACGCAGGGTGAGTTCGGAGCGTATGACATCCATGGCATTTATTTCATCACGGTTACCAACATCATTTCGGATGATGCGGATAAGGGGAGCTTTTCAAGCGATCAGCCGCTGGCGGGAGATATAGATAACTTTAGCATTACCTCGGACAATACCTACATAGCTGCTCTTTGGCGCGGATATTATGCCGGGGTTTCGCGCACAAATGAGGCCATCTTGGCTTTGTCGCAGGCGGCGCTTCCGGCTGCCACCATTACGACCAGAACGGCCGAAATGCGTTTCCTCCGCGCTTATCTTTATTTCAACATGGTACGAATGTGGGGCGGCGTGCCTCTCGTACTGATTGTGCCCTCCGGCCCGCAGGAACAGGACAGCGTATTTTACGTGCGGGCGACCGCGGCACAGGTATACAATAACGGGATCATCCCAGACCTTGAGTTTGCCATAGCCAACTTACCGCTAAAGTCAGCTACAGATATCGGACGTGCCACGAAAGGCGCCGCGGAAACTCTTTTAGCAAAAGTGGACATGTATCTGCAGAACTGGCAGCAATGTGATAGCCTGGTTACCGATGTGATCAATTCCGGGCAATATCAGCTGATGCCCGATTATTCTATTCTCTGGCGCCAGGCCGGTGATAATTCTTCGGAATCGGTTTTTGAAGTGGAGACCGGTATCTATGGCAATGCCGACTATGGGATACCCGGGTATGTCGAGTACCAGGGCGCCAGGCAGGACAATGGTATGGGAATACCCTTTACCCCCTGGAACAATCCGGGGTTCAATCAACCCGCCGGCGATGACGGTTATGGATTCGACTGTCCGACGACCAATTTGCAGGCGGCTTATGAACCGGGCGACCTAAGGCAAGCGGCTACCATTATGAACCTGCCTGCATCCAGCCCCCCCGATACGCTATTCGACGGTTTCGTAGTGCCGACAATGGCGGGCGTAAGCGCCAGGTATAATTACAAGGCGTATCACAGTGAAATCCTACCGGGCGGCACCCTCCCCCAGGTGGAGGTATTCGAAGGCAATCGCAGCCTTTGCCAAAAGAACCTGCACCTACTTCGTTACGCAGAAGTGTTGCTGATCAAAGCGGAGGCTGACAACGCATTGGGTACCGGCTCCCCTGCCACTTACCTGAACATGGTCAGGGCACGGGCAGGGCTTGGACCCACCGCTGCGTCCGGCCAGACTGGTCTCCAGACGGCCATCTGGAACGAGCGCCGGGTAGAATTAGCGATGGAGCACGATCGCTTCTGGGATATCGTGCGGCAAGGCAGAGCCGCACAAATAATGATTGCATCGGGCAAAACCAATTTTGTAGCCGGCGTAAATGAGTTGCTGCCTATACCTTCTACGGAAATAGCGGTTAGTGGCGGAAAATTAAAACAAAATCTAGGGTACTAACACATAAAAATTTTCAATCATTCTCAATTAAAATTAAAAAAACAATTGTATGAAAACGAGTATTCGAACATTACGAATGTGGATAGTGGGAGTAAGTATATTGGCGGCAACGGGTATTGTTTCTTCCTGTAGCAAAAAGTCTTCCGGCACGACCACCCCTCCGCCCCCTGTCGGCCCCACCAATCCTGGCGGTTATGATTCTTCTGAGCAAATCCAGACATCGGCATTGTTGGACTATTGGACCTTCAATGGCAACTTGACGGATAGCAAGGGTGCATTGTCGGCGACCAATGATGGCGCGACGTTCAGTACAGGGATGCTGTCCGGCACGCAAGCTTTTCAGGGTTCTTCTACGGGATATGCTGTTATAACCAATCCCGGCAGCTCATTGCCGGCCATGCAGAGCTTCACCATTTCTGTCTGGATCAACTCCGCTCAAATTGCGAAGGGCGGTCCCGAAGAGTCCTTCTTCCAGCTTGTTGATTCCACACAATGGCAATCCAACATTCACCTGGGGGTCATACCTGCCACGTCCACCGATAGTTTGACCTTAGGCGTTAAGCTTCAAAACTGGCCCGGTGATACGGTGATCCCGTGGCAGACCTATTACCTGAACGCCTATCTGGATACGGCTGTCGGCAAGTGGACACACGTCGTCGTCACGTACAGCGGGTCATCGTCTATTTTAAATGTATATGAAAACGGCACGGTTATTCCCGTAAACGGACCTTATACTTCTTATCCGGGATACACAGGGTTGGAATTATTCCAGAACGATCCGGGGACCCCTCCCACAGGTGGTACACCGAACTCCAACCCCAACTCGGCCAAACCCTGGGGTAATGTAACGTTTAAATATGCAACAGGGATAGCTTTTGGCGCCTGGAGCGTAAATACCGTTCCTCCGCTTTCGGATAACGGCACGGAACCCTGGGCAGGTAACTATCTTGGCGAGATGGAACATTTACGAATATATAATACTGCATTGAGCGCCAGTGACGTGAAATCGCTGTATATATTGGAACAAGCCGGCTTTTAATACCGATCATATTTTTGGATGATTTTGTGAGGTTGTCCTGTAAACGGGCAACCTCATATTTAACTTCCGGCACCCTAATACATCCAAAATCAAGCACCAATGAAAAATTTATGGTCCGTTTCCGCGGCCATCGTGCTCCTGGCCGCGTGTTCGAAAAAGTCATCCGTCAATCCCCCTGCGCCACAGACATTCAGCTATACTTCCTTGTCAATCGGCGGCTTACCGGTTACCGGCAACACATTTTATAACGTCAGCGTTTCAGCGACGATACAGATCACCTTTTCGGCAGCCGTGAATAAGACAACTGTCCAGAGCCATTTCTATATTTCAAATATTGGTGGAGAACCGGAACCAGCGGTTTACTCCTATCCCAATGATACCACCGTGCTGCTCCAGCCATCTCCCGCCTTGCAGACGATTGCCTCTTATCTTCTTAATGTGACCAGCGGGTTGGAGTCGCAACAGGGTGACTCTATTAAGAACACCGCCAAAATATCCCTGGTCACCGCTCTGGACACAACTAACAAATTCCCTCTGATCTCCGACTCCGCCCTCCTGACCCTGGTAGAGCAGCAAACCTTCAACTATTTCTGGAACGGCGCCGATGCGAATAGCGGGATGGCGAAGGAACGCGCCTCCCAGACCGAGGTGACCACCGGCGGGAGCGGCTTTGGGGTCATGTCTATGCTGGTTGCCGTTCAACGGGGTTTTATTACCCGCGCCCAGGCGCTCACCCGCATCTCGACCATCGTTAACTTTTTGACCAATAGCGCTACCACCTATCATGGCGCCTTCTCCCATTGGATCAACGGTGAGACCGGCGCGACCATCCCTTTCAGTACCGACGACAATGGCGGCGACATCGTCGAGACTTCCTATATGATCCAGGGCCTTCTTTGCGCCCGGCAATATTTTAACAGCACCACCGATCCGAACGAGATCAGCCTGCGTACGGCGATCAATACCATCTATAACAACGTTGACTGGAATTGGTACCGGCAGAACGGCCAGAACGTTCTGTACTGGAATTGGAGCCCCAACTATAATTTCGCTATCAACGTCCGGGTCCAGGGCTGGTGCGAAGCCATGATCGCTTATATCCTCGGGGCTTCCTCACCCAATGATACCGCGGCGATCCCTCCGGTCGTCTACACTGCCGGCTGGGCCCAAAACGGAGCCGAAAAAAACGGAAATGCCTACTATGGCATTACCCTCCCGCTGGGACCCTCCTATGGGGGCCCGCTTTTCTTCGCCCATTACTCCTTCCTCGGGATCAATCCTAACGGCTTGTCGGATGCCTATGCCAACTACTGGACGCAGAATACCGCTCATGCGACGATCAACTATTCGTATTGCGTGGCGAACCCCGGCCACTTCAACGGATATGACAGCTCATGCTGGGGCCTGACGGCCAGTGACGACGGACAGCAAGGCTATTTGGCGCATTCCCCGACCAGCGATAACGGCACTGTCTCTCCCACCGCGGCTATTTCTTCCCTGCCCTATTCACCTACCCAATCAATGAATGCATTGCGCTTCTTTTATTATAAATTGGGGAACAAGATCTGGGGCCAGTATGGTTTTATCGATGCTTTCAACCTGACCGATATCTGGTTTGACAATGACTACCTGGCCATCGACCAGGGCCCCGAGATCGTGATGATCGAGAATTACCGGAGCGGGCTTTTGTGGAATTTGTTCATGAGTTGCCCGGAGATCCAGGCCGGAATGACGAATTTGGGCTTTCAGAGCCCTAACCTATAATTGATAACGCGCATGCATAAGCGAATACTATTTATCTTACTTTCTACGTCGAGTTTGCTGCCGCCAGGTCTTCATGCTCAACTCTCTGATAGCGCGTTGCTCGATTTGGTCGAACGTCAAACTTTTCAATATTTCTGGGATGGCGCCGAACCCAATAGCGGCATGGCACCGGAGCGGATCCATCTCGACAACAACTATCCTGCTCACGACCAGGGGATCATTGCCACCGGCGGCAGCGGCTTTGGCGTCATGGCGATCATCGCGGCCATCCACCGGCATTATATCACCCGCGAACAGGGGGTTGCGCGCCTGGAGAAAATCGTGACATTTCTCGAAAAGGCCGATCGCTTTCACGGCGCCTGGCCGCATTGGCTGAATGATACGACGGGACATGTAAAACCTTTTGGGCGCGAAGATGATGGGGGTGACCTCGTGGAAACCAGCTACCTCCTGCAAGGCTTGTTGTGCGCCCGGCAATATTTCGCAGGCGGGAATGCCCGGGAAAAGAGGCTAGCCGCCCGGATCGACGTGCTATGGCACGGCGTGGAATACGACTGGTACCGCAACGGCGGTCGGAACGTTCTGTACTGGCACTGGAGCCCGGATTATGCCTGGAAGAAGAATTTCCCGGTCCACGGGTATAACGAATGCCTGATCCTGTACGTAATGGGGGCTTCCTCTCCCGATCACCCGATCCCTGCGGAAGTGTACCGGGAGGGCTGGGCACAGAACGGGGCCATCGACAAGATAAGTTACTACAAGAGCGATACGCTGCATTTGTATATGCAGGGCAATCCGCCGCATGGCGGACCCCTCTTTTGGGCCCAATATTCCTATCTGGGTCTGGACCCGCATGGGCTGAAAGACCAGTATGCCGACTATTGGAAAGAGAACCGCACGCAGTCTATGATCAATTATAATTGGTGTGTCGACAACCCGAAACACTTTTCGGGCTATGGCGCCGATAACTGGGGTCTGACCGCCAGCTATTCGGTGGTCGGCTATGCGACGCATGCCCCCGATGAGAAGAACGATCTGGGCGTCATTTCGCCGACTGCGGCGATCTCGGCTATTCCTTATACGCCGCGACAGTCGATGGCCGCCATCCGGTTCTGGTATGATAAACTCCGCGACAAGATCTGGGGCAAATATGGATTTTACGATGCTTTTAGCGAAACAGCCGAATGGTATCCGCCGCGATACCTGGCGATCGACCAGGGCCCGGAAGTCGCGATGATCGAAAACTATCGTACGGGTCTGCTCTGGCGGCTTTTTATGAGCTGTCCGGAGGTCCAGGCGGGGCTGAAGAAACTAGGCTTTCAAAGCCCTTGGATAAAATAAGTAACTTTCAGCAAAGTTAACGGTATGAACCATTTTCAATTGACGTCCCGGCAGATAGCCGACTACCATCGTGACGGCTATCTGATCGTCAAAAATTTTCTTTCCGGGGAAGAGATCGATAAGTTATACGGGATCGCCACTGAGGATGAAGCGCTGCACAACCATGCCTTCGATCTCAATGACCAGACAGGGAAAAAGACAAAACTGACCCTTTGGTATAATCCCGGGGATGACAGCTTCGGTTTGCTTACCCGCGGCAAACGGATGGTTGAATCCGCCGGTTTTTTGATGGATGGGAATTCCTCCGTCTGTCATTTCCACTCTAAGCTGATGCAAAAGGAACCCCGGGTAGGGGGCGCCTGGGAATGGCATCAAGACTATGGATATTGGTACAAGAATGAGTTCCTGTTCCCCGACCAGATGATTTCTATCATGATCGCGATAACTACTGCCAACAAGGCCAATGGCTGTCTGCAGGTGATCGGTGGGTCGCATAAAATGGGCCGTATCGAACACGGCTTCGCCGGTGAACAGGTAGGTGCGTCGCAGCACTATGTCGATCTCGCGCTGAATACCCTGCCACTGGTGTATGTAGAATTGGAGCCGGGCGACGCACTTTTCTTCCATGCAAACCTGCTTCACCGTTCGGCGGCCAACCTGTCGGATCGTGCGCGATGGTCGCTTATATCCGTCTATAACCGGCAGGCTAACGTCGGCTACAATGAGCCTAACGGCAGCGCCACCACGCCGGTAAATATGGTCCCCGATGAGGCTTTGCTCACCTGGGAGACCGCCGCTATCCAGGAATCAAACGCCGGCTTTTTGGAAAAAGACAAGGACGAGGCACTAAAATAACCCATGAGAATAGATGAAACAAGAATCAATTAATTGTCACTTGCGATGAATAGGATGCCCACAGGCCTGTTCCGCAACTTGAACAAACCCCCTGAACGGAAACGGTATAGGTTCCCGCAGGAATGCCTGTAAATTCCACGCCCGCTCCGGGGTTGGTAGAGGTGGAACTAAACATGCTAACCAATTTGCCATTGCTTACAAATTCGACATTGTAACTGGAAGCTCCTGATACCGGCTCCCAGGCTACATTAGCTGCATTTGTTCCAGGCTCAACAGACATGACCCATGTCGTACCAAGGCAAGTAATAGTCACCGGTGATGAATAAGCTGCCCAGGAACCCACCCCGCAACTTGCCACGCCCTGTACCTGGACCGTGTAAGTACCTGAAGGAATTCCCGAAAATTCAACACCGTTGCCGGGATTGGAAGTAGTAGAATTGAACGACTTAACAATCATGCCCCCGCTTAGGAATTCGACGTTGTAGCTGCTTGCTCCCGATACAGGTTCCCAGGCAACATTCGCCGTTCCCCCCGATCCCGGTTCCACCGAAAACACCCATGTAGAGCCGAGACAGGAACTCTGAACTGAGTACCAAAGGTCAATTTGTCCTGGTGATGATGTGTTATTGTTATTGGTGTTGACTATTTGAGGATATTCGCCATTTTGTGCGCCCGGCGTGTATACCTTAGTCCAGGCAAGGGAGGATGGATAGGTGAATGTCCCCGGAGGTCCTGTCGACACAGCGATATCGGTTACTGCAACATAAGGTTGATTATTGGGGTATTCAGCGCTTGAACCGATCCCTGGAGATGCGGGGTCTTCCAAGACGACATATGCAGAATTTGATTCAGAAACGAACGGGATGGTAGTGAAGCCTGTACCTACACCATTAAGATATTCATTATTTCCCACTGTAATATCCATAGTAGGTGTCTGGTTTCCTCCGCTGCTATTGTAAACATTTGAGACATAGTCATATGATTCGCCGTTTGAAGTCTCTGTCTCCCCGCTGAATGAAATGGAATACCAGATGGTATTTCCAGGGTAAACTGTCGCCGGCTGTGTTACTGCTGCCCCGCTTCCCCAATAAAAATAATTAAAGACTTGATATTGATTTTGCCATGTTGATTGTGGTGCTTGTCCGTAATTTAGAATAGGTTGCACAATATTACCATCGCCATCTGTTTCTGATGAAAGCCCTATCCAAAAAGCAAAAGTTTGGCTCAACTGTTCAGATGGCAAAGGCGGAACGATGCAAGTAGCGCTGAAACCATTGATCGGGTTTGAGCCCGTATTATCCCATTCTGTAGCCGCTACCCAGCCAGAGGAATTTCCATAGGTGATATTTTTTCCTTTTGATGTCGGAACTCGGAATGGATTTGGTGATGTTACAGCTCTATATTCCCCAAAATCTTCCTTCATTTTGCCGGAAGCAATTTCTACTTTATAAATATGTCCGTTCTGTATCGCAAGCTTGTATCCACTTTCAATGATGTGGAAATTCTTTTTGAGTATCAGTTCACCGTGTGGACCGACAACAAATCGGCTCGTGTCAACGGAAAGATTATTGTCCAACGCGGGCCTTGTATTGTCCAAATCTTTTTTACAACCCCAGAAAATAATGAAGAAGAACAGGCTGCAAAGAAATAGCATCTGCTTTCCAGAAGAAAGGTAAATAGATTTCATATAAAAATGCTTTAATGGTTAATACTGGTTTAAAGTTATTCAATCCAGATCAGAAAAGCGGCCCGGTTGGGATTACCTGTACAAAAGGCCATCGTTCGCAATCCTGCATTCATTTTTTTCCGTTTTGATCGTGTTTCGTGGGATTATAGCTTAATACAGCCGTATTTAACTACATTAGAGGTATTAATATCTATTGCTGACGATAGCCAGCAGATGGCTTAGTTTGATATTAGTAAGTGCTAACTCTTAGCTTTTTCTATATGAAAAAATTTTTAACGATCGCGATGGTCCTACTTGCCGGATCTACTTGCCAAATTTTTGCTCAGCCCCTTAAACAATCGACCGGCAAAACGGAGGCGGATGCCATGCAAACATTTGTCTCCAACCTCATGTCGAAAATGACGCTGGACGAAAAATTGGGCCAACTGAACCTGCCGGCAGCCGGCGACATCACCACGGGCCAGGCTCGTAGCTCCGACGTTGCGAAGAAGATCGCCGCCGGACAGGTCGGGGGCCTCTTTAATATCAAGTCCGTCGCTAAAATTCGCGAGGTTCAAAAGATCGCCGTCGAACAAAGCCGGCTGAAGATCCCGCTGATCTTCGGGATGGACGTCATTCACGGCTATGAGACGGAATTCCCCATCCCGCTTGGTCTCAGCTGTAGCTGGGACATGGCCGAGATCCAAAAGAGCGCCCGGATTGCGGCTACTGAAGCCAGCGCTGACGGCATCTGCTGGGCGTTCTCGCCGATGGTGGATATCGCCCGCGACCCCCGCTGGGGCAGGATTGCCGAGGGCGGCGGCGAGGACCCCTATCTCGGCTCGCAGATAGCCAGGGCCATGGTCAAGGGCTACCAGGAAGATCTGAAAAGCAACTCCGATATCCTGGCATGTGTCAAACACTACGCGCTTTATGGCGCCGCCGAAGCCGGCCGCGATTACAACACCACAGACATGAGCTACTATAGGATGTTCAACGACTACCTTCCGCCTTATAAGGCCGCCGTGGATGCCGGCGTCGGCAGCGTGATGGCTTCTTTCAATGCCGTCAACGGCACCCCGGCCACCGCCAACAAATTCCTCCAGACCGATGTGCTGCGGAAACGCTGGGGTTTCGAAGGCTTCGACGTCTCCGACTATACCGGCATCAGCGAAATGGTGGCCCACGGCCTCGGCGATTTGCCGACCGTTTCTGCGCTTGCATTGAAAGCGGGCGTCGATATGGATATGGTGAGTGAAGGGTTTCTGACGACCTTGAAGAAGTCCCTGCAGGAAGGACACGTAACCATGGCTGACATCGATCAGGCTTGCCGCCGCGTGCTCGAAGCAAAATACAAACTGGGACTTTTCGCCGATCCTTATAAATACTGCAACGAGCAGCGGGCCGCGACGCAGATATTCACGGCTGACAACCGCGCGGCTGCGAGGAAGATTGCGGCGGATTGTCAAGTGCTACTGAAGAACCAGGGCAATGTTCTGCCGTTGAAACGCAGTGGCACCATCGCGGTCATCGGGCCCTTGGGCAATAACCGGGTGAACATGGTAGGGACCTGGGCCGTCGCCACCGATGGGTCAAAGGCTGTCTCCGTGATGGATGGACTGAAAGATGCTGCGGGCACTGGTGTTAACGTTGTTTACAGCCAGGGGTCGAACCTCGACTATGACAGCCTCTTTGAACAGCGCGCCACGATGTTCGGCAAACCCCTCCCGCACGATCCCCGGCCCGCGGCCGAGATCATCCAGGACGCGCTCAATACCGCGGCGAACGCAGACGTCATCGTGGCCGCATTGGGCGAATCCGACGAAATGACCGGTGAATCCAGCAGCCGCAGCAATATAGAGATCCCGCAGGCCCAGCAGGACTTGCTGAAGGCGCTCCTGAAGACCGGCAAGCCGGTCGTACTCGTGCTTTTCACCGGCCGTCCCTTGGCCATTAAATGGGAGAATGACCAGGTACCCGCCATCCTCAATGTTTGGTTTGGCGGAACCGAAGCGGGACATGCTATTGCGGACGTCCTTTTTGGTGATGTCAATCCCTCCGGCAAACTCACTACTACCTGGCCCCAAAACGTTGGTCAGGTGCCCCTCTACTACAACCACATGAGCACGGGTCGTCCCCTCGAAGGGCCCTGGTTCCAGAAATTCCGTTCTAACTACCTCGACGTTTCCAATGATCCCGTGTACCCCTTCGGCTACGGGCTCAGCTATTCCCACTTTACCTATAGTCATATGACCCTGAGCAGCCCTACCGCCAAGGGTAACCAGCGGCTGACCGCCACCGTGACCGTCACCAACGAAGGCGCCGTGGAAGGCAGGGAGGTCGTCCAGCTGTATATCCGCGATGTTGTCGGCAGCGTCACCCGGCCCGTCAAGGAATTGAAAGGATTTCAGAAGATCGACCTTAAGGCCGGTGAATCCCGGCAGGTAAGCTTTACCGTCACCCCGGCGGATTTGAAATTCTATGATAACGAACTTAAATATGATTGGGAGCCCGGTGTATTCACCATCATGATCGGCGGCAATTCCCGCGATGTATTGTCGGCCAATGTTAACTGGACGAAGTAAAAATAACGGCGCATGAAGATCCACCTGCTGACCTTGAGTCTGTTATTGACGTTGTGTGCTGTCAATGCGCAAAAGAAGACTATCGCGCAGAAGGTCGATTCCGTCCTCCACCTCATGACGCTGGAAGAGAAAGTCGGCCAGATGAATCAATATAACGGCGACTGGGAAGCCACCGGCCCGATCACCAGGGACGGCGACAAACAAAACCAGATTCGGAAGGGGATGCTTGGTTCCATGCTAAATGTAA
Source organism: Puia sp. (assembly GCA_035570015.1). Lineage (GTDB taxonomy): Bacteria > Bacteroidota > Bacteroidia > Chitinophagales > Chitinophagaceae > Puia. The sequence continues at coordinate 15,182 of DATMLR010000481.1, read as the reverse complement.
CGGGCGTGGAACATACGCGGCAGTTACAGGAAATGGCGATGCAATCCCGGCTGAAGATCCCGCTTCTATTCGGTCAGGACATTATCCATGGGTATCGTACCACCTTCCCCATTCCGCTGGGCGAAGCGGCCTCCTGGGACCTGGAAGCCATTCAGCGGTCTGCGCGGATCGCGGCTACCGAAGCTGCGGCAGCCGGCGTCCACTGGACTTTTGCGCCGATGGTTGATATCGCCCGCGACCCCCGCTGGGGCCGGGTGATGGAAGGGGCCGGCGAAGACACCTGGCTTGGGTCCCGGATCGCGCGGGCCCGCGTACTGGGTTTTCAGGGAAAGCGCCTCGGCGATACCGACGCCATAATGGCCTGCGCGAAACATTTTGCGGCATACGGCGCGGCCATCGGCGGGAGAGATTATAATTCGGTCGACATGAGCCTGCGGACGCTCTGGGAGGTCTACCTCCCGCCGTTCAAGGCGGCATTAGACGCAGGCGCCGCCACTTTTATGAACTCCTTTAACGACCTTAACGGCATCCCTGCTACCGGTAATGTCTACCTGCAGCGTGAAATACTAAAAGGGAAATGGAAGTTCAAGGGGATTACCGTCAGCGACTGGGGATCTGTCGGCGAGATGATCCCGCATGGCTATGCGGCGAATAATTACGAAGCCGCATTGGAAGCCGTTACGGCAGGCTGCGATATGGACATGGAAAGCCGCAGCTATATCGGCAACCTGGTGAAGCTGGTCCGGGACGGCAAGGTCAGCATAGCCCTCATCGACGATGCCGTCCGCCGGATCCTGACGAAGAAATTCGAGCTGGGATTGTTTGACGATCCATTTCGCTTTTGTAATGACGGGCGCGCTGCCGGGCAATGGGATAACGCCGCCAACCTGGCGGCCGAGCAGGACATGGCAACCAAAAGCATCGTCCTGCTTAAGAACGACAACCAAGTCCTCCCGCTGTCAAAGAACGCCGGCACCATCGCCCTCATTGGCCCCCTGATCAAATCCGTTCGGGAAAATCTTGGTTTCTGGTCGTATCAATGGCCGGACGATACTGCACGAATCATTACACCCTGGGACGGGATCGCCCGAAAGGTAAGCGGCGCGACCAAATTGCTATATGCCAAAGGTTGCGGGATCGACGACAGTTCCAGGGCTGGATTTGCCGAAGCCGTCGCCGCGGCCAGCCAGGCCGATATCGTCATTATGGATGTCGGCGAAGCGCCGGACATGAGCGGCGAAGCGAAGAGCCGAAGCAACCTCCATCTTCCAGGCGTCCAGGAAGACCTGATCCGTGCGATCCAGGCCACCGGGAAACCGGTAGTGGTGATGATAAGCGCCGGCCGGCCGCTCATTTTCAATTGGACCGCGGATAATGTACCGGCCATCCTGTATACCTGGTGGCTGGGAACCCGCGCGGGGAGCGCGATGGCCGATGTGCTTTTCGGGGAATACAATCCTTCCGGCAAGTTACCCATCAGTTTTCCCCGCGCCGAAGGGCAGATCCCCATCTACTATAACCATTTCTCCACCGGCCGGCCGGCAAAAAGCGATTCAGACTTGTACTATGTCTCCGCTTATACCGACCTGGTCAACAGCCCACGGTTCCCGTTTGGTTATGGTCTCAGCTATACCAGATTTTCCTATAGTGATATCACGCTTAGCGCACCCGCTTTTCGGCCCGGACAGCAACTGACCGCCACCGTTACCCTCACCAATACCGGTAAATATGCTGGCCGTGAGACCGCTGAGTTGTATGTCCGCGACCTCGTCGGCTCTGTCGTCCGTCCGGTGAAGGAATTGAAAGGCTTTACCCAGGTGCTCCTCCGGCCGGGTGAATCCAGGGAACTGACGTTCACCATCAGCGCTGTTGACCTGCGTTTCTATAACGATAAGCTGGAGTACATCTACGAACCGGGAGAATTCAGACTTTACGTAGGCGGCAGTTCCAGCGACGTTAAGGAAGCGAAATTCGTTCTGCTCGCTAAATAAGCGTTAATTTCGCGCTACTCCAACTACCTTGAAATATGAAGGGCATCAAAAACATCATTTTTGACCTAGGCGGTGTCATTATTAACCTCGACAACCGCCGGACCGAAGAAGCCTTCACTACTCTGGGCGTAAAGAATTTTCGCGACTACTTCGGCCACGGCTTCGCGGCATCCTTTTTTTCGGACTACGAGATCGGCAAGATCAACGATGAGGAATTCATCGGGTCTATCCGTAGGCTCGGCGGGCTTACCCAGGTCCCGGAACAGACGATCATCGAAAGCTGGAATGCCCTGCTTCTCGATTTTCCGCCTGAGCGGATCCGGCTGCTCAAGGAGCTTCGAAAGACTTACCGGCTGTTCCTTTTCAGCAATACAAACGCCCTCCACCTCTCCGCGCTGCGACAGATCTGGAGCAGCAGCTTTGCCGGGGAAGGATCGCTCGATGACTACTTTGAAAAAAGCTACTACTCCCATCTGATGGGAATGCGCAAACCCGATCCCGAATCATTCAGGGTTATCCTGAATGAAAATAAGTTGAATGGACAGGAGACGCTCTTCGTTGATGATGCCATTGTCAACGTGGAGGGCGCCGAACATGCTGGATTAAAGGGGCTATTCCTGCGCCCTGGTATCAGCTTGCTCGATTTTCAGTGGTAATTGAGGCTTTATTTCACTTCCTCGAAGTCGATATAGTCGTCGGCGGGCGGCTTGTGCGTTCGCTTCTGCGTCGCTTGAGAATTATTTGATGACCCAGGACCCGGGGCGCCCGTATCCCGCATATGTTGAAATTGCTTACGAACATGATGCGTCGTGCGCAGGATTGGTAACACGAAATTGAAAATGAAGCGGTACCCGAGGTACACTACGATCACCAGAAATAATACATCAGCCAGCAACATCTTGCAAAAAATTAGTCAGTAAAGATACGACATTCATCGCACCTAGGTTTCCTTCTCCGAAAAGATCTTGCTGCTCAACCAGTTAAAGACATCTCCCAACCAACCTGCTCCCTTATCCGCGAGGCGCTCGATGATCTTCTGCAGCCACTCGCTTTCCAGCAGCGCATCGACCAGTCGAATCCCCGTGCGCGGCAGCAGCCCCTCGAAACTTCGCGGTACCAGTGACCGCACAAACATCTGCCCCGAATGCTCGCTGAAGTAGCTCCAGCTCTCGTCAAGCTGTACTTCCAGCTGCCTGGCCTTCTCTTTAAGCGCGTCTATCTCGTCATCCAGCTGCTGCAAACTGTGCGCGGCTTTATTTAGTTTTCCCATATAGTTACTCCTTGGATTTTTGTATAATTGCTTGAATGACAGGATCTACAAATAGCGCTCGTCTAAATACCGCGATCAGTACGAAGACCACCAGGATCAGCAGCGCTACCATCCCGAAGCCTTTCACATAGCTATGAAAGATTCCGGCAAACCAATATGCCAGCATCAGCCCGGCAAACAATATGAACAGGAACCCAAGCAGCAGCGACAGAAAGATCCAGGCGATCATCCCTGCCGACTTCGCCGCTACCCGCATGCTCTGCAGCCGGTATATCTCCATCCGCGTCTCGAGGTATTCCTTGACCAGGTTCTTGTTTTCGGCAATAAAACTGCCCAAATTCTGAGGTTCGCTCATTGCGCATTTTTTTTAAATTTACTATTAAAATAATTATCTTACTTTTGCGATGGAAAAGATTCAGCAGAAGGGAACGGAAGCGTTCCCTTCTTCAATTTAATAGAGCCGGCGGAGCCGGCTCGACCGATAGGTCAGACATTAGCGGTTTGCGAGAAATTCGCTAATTTCCTTATAAGAGAATTTCTCGCACATTTTACGGACATGGTCAACGAGACAGTCAAGACGATAGAAGGGTTGGTGCAAACGATCCTCGCCGCCGAGTCGAATTACTTTCTGGTGGATATCAAGATCAAGCCCACCAACAATGTAAAGGTATTTATTGATGGCGATCAGGGCATTTCTATCGAAAAATGCGTCCAGTTCAACCGGGCTCTATATAAAAAGCTGGAAGACGGGGCTCTTTTTCCAAATGGTGATTTCTCCCTCGAAGTCTCCTCACCCGGCCTGGATGAGCCGCTGAAACTGCACCGCCAGTACCGGAAGAATGTCGGTCGCCGGGTCGAGCTCACTCTCCAGGATGGGTCGAAGGTAGAAGGCCGTCTGCTCGACGTGAGTGAGGATGGGATCATCGTCGAAGAGACCAGGGGTAAGAACAAGAAAAAAGTGATCGTAAATCATACGTTTCTATTCGAAAACATAAAAACAACAAAAATTCAAGTAGTTTTCTAAAATTCAGTGTTATGGCTAGTATCAATCTTATCGAAGCTTTCCAGGACTTCAAAGAGGCCGAAAATATCGACCGCCCGACTATGATGAAAGTGGTCGAAGATGTATTTAAAACGTTGTTGCGGAAAAAATATGGAAGCGACGAAAATTTTGACGTGATCGTGAATGCCGAGAAAGGCGACCTTGAGATCATGCGCCGGCGTACGATCGTCAATGACGGCGAAGTCAACGATCCGTTGGCGGAAATTTCGTATACCGATGCGGTAAAGATGGGATCGGACTATGAGGTCGGCGAAGAGCTTTATGAAGAAGTGGAGATCCTTGATTTCGGCCGCCGCGCTATCCTTGCTGCCAAACAAACCCTGGCCAGCCGGATCGGCGATCTGAAAAAGAACGTCCTCGTTAAGAAATATAGCGATAGGGTGGGGGAGATCGTAAGCGCGGAAGTCTACCAGGTATGGAAAAAGGAGATTCTCCTGCTCGACGAAGAAGGCAGTGAATTGATCCTTCCGAAGTCCGAACAGATCCCCCAGGACTACTTCAAAAAAGGCGAGAATATCCGGGCTGTCGTCAAGAAGGTGGAATTGAAGAATAATTCTCCCGTGATCATCCTGTCCCGGACCAGCCCGCTGTTCCTGTCCAAACTCCTGGAAATCGAAGTCCCGGAGATCTTCGACGGCCTCATCGTGATCAAGAAGATCGTCCGCGAACCCGGCGAACGCGCCAAAGTTGCCGTGGAATCCTACGACGACCGGATCGACCCGGTAGGCGCCTGCGTGGGCATGAAAGGCAGCCGCATCCATGGCATCGTCCGCGAGCTGAAGAACGAGAACATCGACGTGATCAACTGGACGAACAATACCCAGCTGCTTATCCAGCGGTCCCTTACGCCATCCAAGATCACCAATATGGAGCTGGACGGCGAAAAGGCGCATGCGAATGTCTTTTTAAAGCCCGACCAAGTCTCCCTGGCCATCGGACGTAAAGGGGTGAATATCAAACTGTCACAGGAGTTGACTGGTTATACGATCGACGTATTCCGTGATAATGAAGGTGAACCGGAAGAATTCGATATCGACCTCGAAGAATTTGCAGATGAGATCGAGACCTGGGTGATCGACGAGCTTAAAAGGATCGGCTGCGATACCGCCCGGAGTGTATTGGAGCTCACTGCGGAAGAGTTGGAAAGACGGACGGACCTTGAAAGAGAGACCATCGATGACGTGCGCAGGGTATTGAAGGAAGAATTTGAAAAAGGTTAATATGGCCGGGAAAATAGATAACGGCCAAATAGTTCTATTTTTGCAAGCCGGCTTTAGGCCGGCTTGAGAGATAAATCATTATGGCAGAGACAACGACATCATTACGTTTAATGGCAGCGGCCAAGGAGTTCAACGTGGGGAAAGACACGCTCGTGGACTTTTTGGTGGCAAAAGGATTCAATAAGGACGATCTGAAGCCTAATTCAAAGCTGACGGACGACATGTATCGCTCCTTACAACAGGAATTCCAGGGAGATAAAGTGGCAAAGATCAAGAGCGATCAGATCGACCTGCCAAAGGGAAGCCTCGAAGCCAAAAAGAAGAAAGACGAAGAGCCTCAACCGGTTAAGAAAGAGATTCCGGTGGTGAAAAAAGCGCCGGTAAAGGAAGAGGTGCCTGTTCCCGAAGAACCCGTCGCCCCCATTATCGTTGCGGCACCGCCGCCGGTCGTGGACCAGGCACCTGCAGAAGCTGAGATCACCAAGATAGAAGCCCCCGAATTGGAAGCCCCCAGGGTTATTGACAAGATCGATCTGTCAGCTATTGACTCTTCGACGCGGCCAAAGCCAAAGAAGGGGAAAAAGGCAAAGGAACCCGAGGCGCCGGCGGTAGAGGAACAAACTATTGCTGCTCAGGTCGATACGACTCCCGCCGCGCCGGCGATCGCCGAGCACGAAGCCGAAAGTCCGGCGCCCGTCACCGGCCAGTCGGCTGAGGAAACGGAGGCGGAGGAAGATGAAACGCCGCCCGTTATCGAGAATATCAAGGCGGAGAAGTTGGAAGGGCCCAAGATCCTGGGGAAAATAGACCTGCCTGTCAACAGCGATACCCGGCCCAAACAGCCATCCGAAGAGAAGCGGAAGCGGAAACGTATCCCCATCGAGAAGCGGGATCATGGCGGCGGCCAGCAGCAGCGCGCCCCGCATGACAATCGCCAGGGCGGGCCCCAGCATGGCGGCGGCCATCATGCCGGCCAGCAGGCTGGCGGCGCTCAGCACGGGGGCCCCGGGAACCCGAGACCACCCGGCCAAAGCCGCATCCCCATCCAACGGAACACGGGCGGCCGGCCTGCAGGCGCGGGCCACGACCGGGGCGGGGCGGGCAACCGCCGGGGTGACCAACGGCATGCACCACGGGAGGCTAAGGAGATCGATAAAAAGGAGATCCAGGAAAAGATTCGCCAGACCCAGGCCAAACTGGCCGGATCGGGCGGCCGCGGCAAAAGCCTTAAGGCCAAATATCGCCGCGCCAAACGTGAAGAGATGGCCGAACAGGCCGGTGGCGACGAAATGCTCGATAGCCGCCTCCAGGTAACTGAATTCATCAGCGTCAGCGAACTGGCTAACCTGATGGATGTGAGCTATGCCGAAGTCATTGGCAAATGTATGGGTCTCGGGATGATGGTATCCATCAACCAACGCCTCGAAGCCGACGTTATCGAGCTTGTGGCCGGCGAGTTCGGTTACACGGTCGAGTTCATCGGAATCGACGACGCCGCCGAAATGGAAGAGGAAGAAGATGAGGACGACCCGGAAGATATGCTCACCCGCTCCCCTGTCGTCACGATCATGGGTCACGTCGACCACGGTAAGACCTCTCTCCTCGACTACATTCGCAGCGCCAACGTTGTTGCAGGTGAGGCCGGAGGGATCACCCAACATATCGGCGCCTACCAGGTCACAACAGCAGTCGGGAAAAAGATCACCTTTCTCGATACTCCGGGTCACGAAGCGTTCACGGCCATGCGTGCCCGAGGTGCAAAAGCCGCCGATGTCGCCGTTATCGTGGTCGCAGCCGATGACGCGGTGATGCCCCAGACAAAAGAAGCTATCTCCCACGCCCAGGCTGCCGGGCTGCCCATGGTCTTCGCGATCAACAAGATCGACAAGGATGGCGCCAACCCGGAGAAGATCAAGGAGCAGTTGGCGGGGATGAATATCCTCGTCGAAGACTGGGGCGGCAAATTCCAGTCTCAGGAGATTTCCGCTAAGAAAGGACTCAACGTCGACCTCCTGCTGGAGAAGATCCTGCTGGAAGCCGAACTGCTCGACCTGAAGGCCAATCCCGACCGCGAAGGCTCAGGCAGCGTCATCGAAGCCTCCCTTGACAAAGGCCGCGGCTATGTCGCTACCGTCCTGGTCCAGAGTGGTACCCTGCGCAATGGCGACCTGGTGGTCTCCGGTCAATATTTCGGCCGTGTAAAGGCCATGTTCAACGAGCGGAACAAACGAATCGAAGACGCACCGCCGTCCTCACCCGTTCTGTTGCTGGGCCTCAACGGCGCCCCGCAGGCCGGGGAGAAATTCAAGGTTTACGCGGATGAAAGCGAGGCGAAAGAAGTTGCAAACCGGAGAGGCCAGATCCTCCGCGAACAGGGTATCCGCACCAAGAAGCATATCACGCTCGATGAGATCGGCCGCCGCCTGGCGCTGGGCAACTTCAAGGAGCTCAACCTCATCATAAAGGGTGACGTGGATGGTTCCGTCGAAGCCCTCAGCGACTCGCTGCAGAAGCTTTCCACCGAAGAGGTGGCCGTACGTGTCGTGCATAAAGCTGTCGGCGCGATCACCGAAAGTGACGTACTTCTGGCGACCGCTTCCGACGCCGTCATCGTCGGCTTCAACGTCCGCCCCAGTTCCCAGGCATCCCGTCTCTCAGAAACGGAAGGCGTCGAGATCAAGACCTATTCCATTATTTACAACGCGATCAACGATGTCAAGGACGCCATGGAAGGTCTGCTCGAACCTAAGACCGTGGAAAAGATCGTCGCCAATGTGGAAGTGCGGAACGTCTTCAAGTTTGACAAAGCTACCGTCGCCGGCTGTTATGTGCTCGACGGTAAGATCTATCGAAATTCAAAGATCAGGCTCATCCGCGACGGCATCGTCATCTATCCCATAGGCGAAGGCGCCACCGCCGAACTGGCTTCGCTCAAACGTTTCAAAGACGACGTCAAGGAGGTGCCATCGGGGATGGAGTGTGGACTCACCGTCCGGAACTACAATGACGTCCGCGTAGGCGACATCGTTGAAGCGTACGAAGAAGAAGAGGTCAAGCGCACCCTCTAATTATTTGTTAAATGGCCCTGTAAGGGGGTACAACCGTCCGTTATCGGATTAATTTTGGTTCATATGAAAAAATTGATCTTCTTACCCGTCTTCATACTTGGCGCAACCGTTGCATTCGCCCAGCAGAAAGTGGTTGCCGATCGGATCGCCGGAATCGTCGGCGACAAGATCATCCTCAAATCGGAGCTGGATAACCAGATAAACGATCTGATTCGCCAAGCGGGCGGCGCCGATCTGAAAGGCATCGACGAATGCAGCGTCCTGGACAATATGCTCATCCAGAAAGCGCTGGTCGTCCAGGCCGAACATGACTCGCTGCCCGTCAGTGATGAAGAGGTAGAAGCAGATGTCGACAACCAGATCCGGTATTTCGAGGCTCAATATGGCGGAAAGGACGCTTTCGAGCAGATCGCCCAACGCACCGTGTACCAGGCTAAACAGGACTTTATGCAGCCCTTTCGCGAAAAACGCCTCGCAACGGCCATGCGCCAGAAAGTCGTGGAAGACGTCCACATCACCCCGTCGGAAGTGAAAGAATATTACGAAAAGATCCCGGCGGACAAACGCATTTTCTACGAATCGCAGATCCAGCTGAGCCAGATCGTCCTATATCCGAAACCAAGCCATGATATCGAAAAGCTGGCGCAGGACGAGCTCAACGAATACAAACAGGAAGTAGAGTCCGGGCAGAAGAAATTTGAATTCCTCGCCCAGCTCTATTCGGACGACCCGGGTACCAAGGACAAGGGCGGTGAGATGCTACTCAACCGCAACGACAGCCGCATGTACGATCCCGTATTCTTCGCCACCGCATTTCGGCTGAGAGAAGGGCAGATCTCGAACGTGATTAAAAGTAAATTCGGCTACCACATCATCCAGCTGGTTAGCCGAAACGGCGATGATATCGTCGTCCGTGAAATCCTGCGAATTCCGCAGATCACCCAGCCGGAAGTCGACCTGGCCACTGCCGAGCTCGACTCCATCCGCTCCCAGTTGATCGCCGGCACGATTCCCTTTGGCGTTGCCGTAGGCAAATACAGCGACGACGTAGAGGCCAAAGCCACGGCGGGTCAGATCATGAACCAACACAACTCGACCTTTCTGACGATTTCCGACCTCGATAAGGACATGGTGCTGCTGCTAAAGAACTCCGACCTCAAGCCCGGCGAATATTCCAAGCCCACGGTCTTCACCGACGAGAGAAATAAGAAAGGCATCCGACTCGTATATATGGTGTCCAAGAGTGACCCTCACCGCGAAAACCTTCGCGACGACTATAACAATATCTCTCAACGCGCCCTCGATGGGAAAAGGAGCGCAGCCCTCGAGAAATGGTTTCTGCAAAAGATCCCGACCATCTACGTCATGATCGCTGACGAGTATAGGAATTGCAGCAGCCTTACCAAGTGGGAGGGCCAGCCGCCTACGGCGGGGAACTGATCCGGCCATCGTGGCACGCTCCACGGACGCGTCGTCGTGGCACGCTCCACGGACGCGTATAACCAATTTTTAGGTATTAACACTTATCAACGACGAATTAAGCGGCGATAACCTAGCGCATACCTCCTTCTTTAGTAATTTGATAGCGCTCGCACCCCGCGGAAATAGCCCGTTCCCGGACATCTATTTCAGGTGACGGAAAAATGTCGTACCTTAAGGCGACACGGTGATCAAGTTGTTCGGACACCGGGCTTACTTAAAACAATCCTATATATGAGCAAGATCAGTATCTTAATTGCTGATGACCACAAATTGATCAGGGAGACGTGGAGTTACATCCTGAACAGTGATAACCGGTTCCAGGTGGTTGCTGAATGTGGTGATGCGCAGGAGGCCGTCGAACTGGCAAGGACTAAACGCCCGCACGTCGTGCTGATGGATATCAATATGGCTCCCTTCTCCGGCCTCGAAGCCACCCAGCGGATCCGGAAGATCTCTCCCGGCTCCAAAGTGATTGGCGTTTCCATGCATTCCCAGCCCGCCTACGCGAAAAAGATGCTTCAAATGGGCGCACGTGGTTATGTGACCAAGAACTCCTCCAAAGAAGAAATGATCAAGGCGATTCTCGAGGTGAATCACGGCAACAAGTATATCTGCGATGAGATCAAGAATATCATCTCCGAACAGCTGCTCGACGAAAAAGAAGATTCTCCGAATATTAACGCATTGACCGAGAGGGAGATGCAAATTATCAATTTTATCAAGGAAGGCCTTTCCTCCAAAGAGATCGCCACCAGTCTTAGTATCTCTCTTAATACGGTCGAAGTCCACAGGCATAACATCCTCAAAAAGTTAAAGTTGAAGAACTCCGCTTCGCTTGTCAATTTCATAAACACCAATGCGACATATATTTAGGGGGGTGCTTGTATTTAGGGGGGTGCTTGTGGTTGATTTGCTTGCTTTTCGTAACTTTGCGGCTCACCCGGCGGCGGCAAAACTATGAGTGACGCAATTAAACATGAATGTGGGTTGGCATTCATTAGATTACGAAAACCGTTCTCTTATTACCTCCAGCAATACGGTACCGTCCTATACGGCTTGAACAAGCTGTACCTGCTGATGGAAAAACAACACAACCGCGGCCAGGACGGTGCGGGGGTAGCGGCGGTTAAACTCGATGTCGAACCCGGTTATCCCTTCCTCCACCGCATCCGCAGCAGTAACCACCAGCCGATCTCGGATATCTTCTCCCAGATCATGCAAGAAGTGAAGGAGCTGGAGCAATACCAACCTGATATCACCAAACACCCCGGCCTGATGAAAGGCCATATTTCCTTTGTCGGAGAGCTCCTGCTCGGTCATCTTCGCTATGGTACCCAGGGAAGGAATCTTGTTCAATTTTGTCACCCATTCATCAAACGAAATACCATTCCTGCCCGCAACCTCGCTCTTGCCGGCAATTTCAATCTCGTCAATACCGACGAGCTTTTCGATCTGATTGGGATCGAACCGGGCGAATTCCAGAAACAGAGCGACCTCGCGGCCATGATGGAAGTGATCCATCATTTCATTGTCCGTGCGGACGAAGCTTCCCCCGGGCAGCTTGACCTGGTCGGCCTTCTCAGAAAGGCCGTCTCGCTCTTTGACGGTGGTTTCACCGTAGGCGGCCTGATCGGCAACGGCGATAGCTTTGTATTTCGCGATGCCCACGGCATCCGCCCCGCATATTACTATATCAATGACGACGTGGTCGTCGCTGCCTCCGAACGGGCTGCTATTCGCACCGTATTCAACGTCGGTGAGAATGAGGTCATGGAGCTGATGCCCGGCAAGGGCCTGATCGTCCGCGCAGATGGTCATGCTTCCATTGAGACCATCCTGGAACCCAAGGAACGCCGCGCCTGCAGCTTCGAACGCATCTACTTCTCGCGTGGGAGCGACGAGAAGATCTATCGCGAACGGATCGCCCTCGGCTATAATCTTAGCGGACAGGTGCTGGGCGCGATCAATCACGACCTGAAGAATACTATTTTTTCCTTTATCCCCAACACCGCCGAAGTCGCCTTCTACGGGCTGTGGAAGGGGTTGGACGATTACCTGGAAAGCATCAAGATCCAGCGAATCCTCTCCTGGGGGAAAGATATTTCGGAGGAGAAGCTCGTCGAAATGCTCAGCCGCAAGATCCGGGTGGAAAAGGTCGCTATCAAGGATGTCAAAATGCGCACCTTCATAACGGAAGACGCCGGGCGGAATGAAATGGTACAACACGTTTACGACGTCACTTACGGGACCGTCCGGAAAGGTATCGATACCCTCGTCGTCATCGATGATTCGATCGTCCGCGGTACCACGTTACAGGAAAGCATCATCCGGATGCTCGCCCGCCTCGAACCGAAGAAGATCATCATTCTCTCCTCCGCGCCCCAGATCCGATACCCCGACTGCTACGGCATCGACATGAGTAAAATGGGGGACTTCATCGCCTTTCGCGCGGCCGTCGAGCTGATGAAAGAAAGAGGCCATGAGAATTGTCTCCAGGAATATTATGAGCATTGCAGGGAATTGCAGCGTACCGGGCATCTCCATACGGAGAATGTCGTGCGGCGCGTCTATAGTCCCTTTACCGCACAGGAAATCTCCGACAAGATCGCGCAGCTCATAACCCCACCGGATATCTCCACACCCGTACAGGTCATTTATCAAACAATCGAAGCCCTCCATAAATCCTGCCCCACGAATACCGGCGACTGGTACTTCACCGGCAACTATCCCACACCGGGTGGGAACCGGGTCGTCAACAAAGCCTTTATGAACTATATGGAAGGGAAGAATGTCAGAGGCTATTGATCAACAGAAAATATAGGGGGTGATTTGTATTTGCGTTTATCAAGGAAAATGCTTAATATTATATAGTTAATAGGGCTTATAAAAGCACCTAATCCCCTTAAAAGATCTGCAGGTTGACACGCTCTGGTAGCAAGTAGCTAGACTGATTCACGTAGAAAAAAGGAAGCGTTATGAAGAAAGTTTCTATCATGATCGTCGATGATCATACCCTGATCAGAGAGACGTGGAGTTTTTTATTGGGAAAAAATGAGAATTTCGATGTGGTGGCTGAGTGCGGAGATGGTGAACGCGCGATCGAGCTCGCACGGGATAAAAGACCCGATGTTGTCCTGCTCGACATCAACATGGCGCCCATGAGTGGTTTCGACGTCCTGAAAATGATCCGAAAATATTCTCCCAGCTCCAAGATCATAGGCGTATCAATGCACTCCCAGCCCGCTTATGCAAAGAAGATGCTCCGGCTCGGCGCAAAAGGCTATGTAACCAAGAACTCCCCCCGCCAGGAGATGCTGGAAGCGATTGCAGAAGTCAGCAAGAACCAGGTCTATGTCTGTCAGGAAGTGAAAAATATTCTCTCTGACCAAATGTTGAATGGCGACCAGGCCAATCCGGATATCAACAACCTTTCCGATCGTGAAATGCAGATCGTCCGGGCCTTGAAGGAAGGACTATCGTCCAAAGAGATCGCCTCCGAGCTGAACATCTCGCTGAAGACGGTGGAAGTGCACCGCCATAATATTTTGAAGAAATTAAAGTTGAAGAATACCGTATCGCTGATCAATTTCATCAACTCGCAAGCCTTCGATATATAGCAGCTAACGCCAGCATGAAGACACTCCTGATCATCCGGCACGCTAAAAGTAGTTGGGACAATATCAATACCCCTGATATCGAACGTCCATTGAATGACCGCGGCAGAAAGGACGCTCCGGCTATGGCCAGGAGGGTCATCAAGGCGGGGATCCGCCCCGACCGCCTCGTATCCAGCCCCGCCCGCCGGGCGCGCCACACCGCCGAACTATTCGCCCGCGAATTCCATGTAAAAGAAACGGATATCGTCATCCTCAACGAGCTTTACCACGCCCTGCCCGTCGCTTTTCAGCAGGTCATCGCCGGCCTGGACGACGGGGATCACACCGTCGCGCTCTTCTCCCATAACCCCGGTATCACTGCCTTTGTCAATACCCTGACCTCCGTCCGGCTCGACAATATGCCCACCTGCTCCGTCTTTGCCATTAATTGCGAAGCTCCAACATGGAGTGAATTTTTATCCGGGGACCGCAAATTCCTCTTTTTCGACTACCCGAAATCACCTAGTGCGGATTGAGCCGGGATCTACCGCGGATTGAGCCGGGATCCTGCGCCGAATGAGCCTGCGCCGTCGCGAGCACCTGTGCGGTCTCTTGCGCCAGCCTCGTATTCTCACTGACAGGCTCCTGGTCGCCAGGCAGTCCTGCCCGATCCAATGCCTTTTTTAGTATAAATCCACGCTGCTTCATACAAATCCCGAACCCCCTCTCCTCCAGATACCCCCCCAGATACTCCTGCTCGGGCTGCCCGGGCGTCGGAATATAGATGGCTTTTTTGCCAAGCTGCACCAGATCCATCACCGTACTATAACCCGACCGCGCCAGCACCAGCTTGCTTTGACAAATGATCCGCCCCATTTCCCGCGCTCCGAGGTGGTCAAAGACGGCTACCCCTTTCGGAGCAGGCAGCACCCCACCGCCCTTCGGCAGACCTCTGACCAAAACGACCCGCGGCAATTCCGCCGAAGCCAGCTCGGCCACCAATAGCTCTTCCAAGATCGTCCGCTGCGGCTCCGGCCCCGATAAAAGGATCAGCAGATCAACCGCCTCACCCCCCTCGCCTGCCGAAGATTCGGCGAAGGCGGGTAATCTCGATAACCACCCGATATACCGAACCGGAATTGCAGGCATTTTCAGCGGATGTGAGAGCATCCCCGCCAGATTCTCTACCCCTTCCACATCCGGTACCCAACAAACCGAGAATCGCCGGATGTACGCATAATTCACGCGCCGGAGCAGCCAATCGGCTGCCCTGCCCAGGGAGCTCCGGATCACCAGTTGATGGGTGACAAAGACCGAGAAGACACCGGCCGCATGAAGCCCGTAACGATTGTCCGTGATGACCATATCGAGCTCTTCCTGGGCCGCAAACCGCCGCAGCCAATCGTTTTCCCGCTTGATGCCGATCAAGATTTTTGGGAGGGCAAAGATTATTTTTAGCAGCGTAAAGGCACGATTTTTGCCATATTTTAGC
>DATMLR010000480.1:0-3395 GCA_035570015.1 Puia sp. | reverse complement strand
CACGGCGGAATTATACCGGAAGTAGCCGCCATGCCATTCCCCGCCTATGAAACCGGATCCCCCATAGCCGTACCCATAATTGACTCCGCCATAAAAGCCAATATGCGGACCCCAATAGCCGCCGTGCCAACCATAGATTCCGCCGGCAAAGCCCCAGTAACCCGGGGTCCACAAAAATCCGGGCTGGGCAGGTCTTACCCAGACGCCGGGAACCCAATAGTAGCCGTCGACCTCGTCATACGCCCAATACCCGGGCGTCCACAGATAGCCGTCAACGGGGCAGGGCGGCTGTGTATATACCGGTAGTGCAGGCGGTGCGGTCCGGATGGAAATTCCAACGGCAAGCGTGAATTGCGCGGACGATCGGATTGAGATGATGGAAAGTGTCGAGGCGAGAAGCAAAGCGGTCAGAATATTTTTCATAATAGAGGCCCTTAGATTTAAGAGGAGGTTGCTTCTGGGAGAACGCTTTTTTGAACTTATTATTGTACATTTATTGGTCCTCAAACACTTGCTATATGAATCATTTACCGAGCAAGGAGCAAATTTCGTTTTATCGAGCTAATGGTTTTGTCGTTATGGAAGATTTCCTCGCTCCGGATGAACTGGAGCATTGGCGAAAGGCCGTCATGCAGGCGGTGGCGGAAAGAGGAGGAAGAAAGATCCCGGGGAAAGACATCCGGATCGGCGAGGATGATGGGATCAATGAGGATGGGGATTATTATGGGAAGGTTTTTGATCAGTTGTTAAATCTCTGGCAGACGAGTCCTGCGGTAAAGGAGTTGATGTTGGATGAGCGGATCGGGGAAATGGCCGCCCTGTTTTCAGGAGCGGAGGGTATCCGGGTCTGGCATGACCAGGCACTTTTCAAACGGCCCTGGGCCAATCCTACTGCCTGGCACCTCGATACTCCCTTCTGGTCTTTCTCCGATCGGAGTGCGATCTCCATCTGGGTAGCGCTGGACGATGCGACCTTGCAAAACGGCTGTCTGTATTTTATTCCCGGTTCGCATGCGGGGACGAAATTTGACAAAATAACTATCGGTCGGAATATGGATGGCATATTCGATATCTACCCGCAGTATCTGAAAGCACCGGCGGTTGCTGCGCCGATGAAGGCCGGAAGTTGTTCCTTTCACAACGGGCTGACCATTCATGGAGCGGGCGCCAATATGACCAATGCCTGGCGGCGGGCGATGACCTGCGCCTATATGCCTGACGGCAATATATTCAACGGGGAGCCGAACATCCTTCCAGAACCTTATTTGAGCAGCCTAAAAACAGGAGACCTGCTCAATAATGATGAACAGAATCCACTTATTTATGCAGCCCATTGAGCTTTCCAGTATCACACCCAGAGAAACCGCACCGGGATATTCAGGCCGGTTCATTCATACAGCAGGGATGACGCTTGCTTATTTCGAGATTTCTGCCGGGAGCGCATCGCCCGAGCATGCACATGTGCATGAGCAGGTATCGCAAGTGCTGGAAGGGGTCTTTCAGCTGACGGTAGCGGGCGAGCCGGTTATCCTGAAGCCCGGCGCGGTACTCGTGATTCCATCGAATGTGAGTCATTCCGGTCTTGCCATTACGGATTGCAGGCTGCTGGATATTTTTAACCCGGTGCGGGAGGATTTCAGAAAATGAAGAGTTTGCTGATATTGGCTTGCGCGTGTCTTTTCTTCGGTGTGCGTGGGAGCGCCCAAATGACCCCGCGCAACCTCCTGGAGAAGGAGATGGATTTTGCAAGGCTTCGTGGCGTACTTGTTCCGCAAGCGGCGTGGAAACCTTTCCCGCAAACGCCGGCGGGGTGGGCGACCTTGTTGCCGGACAGTATATTAAAGACACTGATCAGACATGGCGAGGCTTGTCTCGGCCGGCCTTTCACGGACGTGCCGGCTTCCGTGACGCTCGACTTTTTTCGCAACGGAAACCGGACAAGGTATGAGAATCTTTCCTTTGACAAACGAAATCGAATCTGGGCGCTGGTACTGGCAGAGTCCGTGGAGGGCAGGGGGCGGTTCCTGGATGCGATCCTGGATGGGATCTGGTCGATCTCGGAGGAAACCTTCTGGGGCGCCTCTGCGCATCTGTTTTTGCAAAAAGGGGGAAAGGGGTTGCCTGACGCGGAGAACCCGGTAGTCGACCTTTTCGCGGCCGAGACGGCGGCTGACCTGGCCTGGACTGACTATTTCATCGGCCCGGAACTCGACAGTATTTCGCCGCTGGTCCGCCGTCGCATCTATTATGAAGTGAATCGGCGCATTTTCATCCCCATGCAGACTGCAAAATATGACTGGATTGGTGCGGGAAATAAAGATGCCAAATTGAATAATTGGGATCCCTGGATCATGTCCAATTACCTAACGGCGGCGTTGCTTCTCGAAAAGGACGAAGAAAAAAGGGCGCAGTATGTATACCAGATCATGCAGCTCACCGACCAATATATCAATGGCCTGGGAGATGACGGTGCATGTGAGGAAGGTCCGACTTACTGGGGAGCCGGCCCCGGATGCGTATTAGATGTCCTTGACCTGTTGAAGAGTGTCAGCAACGGCGCGGTCGATATTTTTCATACCGGTATTGTCCGGAACATGGGCGCTTATATTTATAAGGTTCATATCGGCGGTAATTATTTTGTTAATATCGGGGATGCGCATCCTGAAGTGACACCCGAACCGGTCATGATCCGGCGGTTCGGAAGGGAGACGGGAGACACGATCATGGCTCAGTTTGGCGCTTGGTTATATCGGCTGGACAACTATAGCAGCCGGGTGGATCAGCAAATGTTTCACCGCACGAGGGAACTTTTTGATTTTTCGGATTTTCGGGATATCAGTTCGGTCTATGACGATGGTGGCGCAGCCCGCGCCGATTTCGAGGATGTTGACGATGCGTGGCTGCCGGATGTACAATTGATGGTCTCGCGGTTGGCGGGCGGACTTTTCGTGGCGGCGCACGCCGGGAACAACGGCAAGAGTCACAACCACAATGATGTCGGTGACTTTATCGTCTATGCCGATGGTCAGCCGGTGATCATCGATGTGGGTTCCGGCACTTATACGGCGCGGACGTTTTCAAAAGATCGTTATCGGCTGTGGTTCAACACCTCGGCCTTTCACAATTTGCCGACGATCAATGGGTTTGGGGAGCAGGAGGGGCTGGCGTATCGGGCCAGCCAGGTTTTTTATAGTGGGGGTGCGGCGCGTGGTGCTGCGGCGAGGCCGGGAGCGATTATGCGTATGAATTTAAATTATGCGTATTCGGGTAGTGCGGGGGTAAAAGTCTGGGTGCGGAGTATTCTGGCTGATAAATCCGGCCGGATAACGATTACGGACAGCTGCCGGGCGGATAGCACTTTTAGTTCGTTGACGCAAAGTTTCATGACGGTTGGT
>DATMLR010000479.1:0-4866 GCA_035570015.1 Puia sp. | reverse complement strand
TCGGGTCGGGCCTGGGGGTAGTCTGCAAACGGTGGCGGACACGTTAAAGCTGGCGATGAAGGAGGGGTTGACGCCGGATGGTGCGGACAAATTCCTGTTCAATCTGGCGCCCTATGTTGTCATCGTCGTAGCCATGCTGATCCTGGCGCCAATGGCTTTTGCGAGGGGAACGCAGATATGGGACCTCAATATTGGGGTGTTGTATATTTCCGCTATCTCAAGCCTGAGCGTAATCGGGATCCTGATGGCGGGCTGGGCCAGCAACAATAAGTATTCGCTGCTTGGGGCGATGCGCAGCGGGGCGCAGATCGTCAGCTACGAACTGTCGGCCGGGATCTCGGTTATTTCCATCGTGGTGCTGACCGGCAGTCTGCGGATCTCGGATATCATCAACTCCCAGCAGGACGGCTGGTGGCTGTTCAAAGGACATATTCCCGCGCTCATTTCCTTTGTTATCTTTATTATCGCTGTGACGGCGGAGACCAACCGGGCGCCGTTTGATCTGGCGGAGGCGGAATCGGAGCTCACCGCGGGTTTCCATACGGAGTACTCCGGGATGAAGTTTGCGCTTTTCTTCCTGGCCGAGTACGTAAATATCTTTATCGTGTGCGGGATAGGAGCCACGTTGTTCCTTGGCGGATGGATGCCGCTGCATATCGGTCATTGGGCAGGCTTCAACCGGGTGATGGATTATATCCCGTCATCGCTATGGTTTATAGGTAAGACGTTTTGCCTGATCTTCGTGATCATGTGGTTTCGCTGGACTTTTCCGCGGCTGAGGATCGACCAATTGTTGAACCTGGAGTGGAAGTATCTCTTACCGATTAGTTTACTAAATCTATTGTTGATGACTTTAATTGCGATTGAAGGATGGTATTTTTAAAATGACTATAAAAAAATATATATCAGACGTATTCGGGGCGGTGCGGTCCCTGTTGAAGGGGATGCGGCTGACCGGCTATTATTTTACTCACCGGAAGGAGATCATTACGCAGCAATACCCGGATAACAAAGAGGAAATGAACCTGCCGGTGCGCTTCCGCGGAGAGGTGGTCATGCTGCATGACGATCACAACGAGCATGCCTGTACGGGCTGCACGGCCTGTGAGCTGGCGTGTCCAAACGGGACGATCAAGATCATTACTAAATTTGATGTGACAGCGGAGGGCAAGAAGAAAAAGGCCCTGGATACCTTCATTTACCACCTGGAGCTCTGTACGATGTGTAATTTGTGTATAGAAGCCTGTCCTACGGATGCCATCAAGATGGCCCAAAACTTCGAGCACAGCGTGTATGACCGCAGCCAGCTGACAAAAAAATTAAATAAACCCGGTTCTAAAATCAGAGAGGGCGTTGAATAATGAGCGCGTCTGCCGTCGTCTTCTATATCCTGTCTGCCGTTGTCCTGGGTGCTGCCTTGGTGGCGGTGACCTCCAGGAAAATATTCCGTTCGGCCATCTGGCTGTTGTTCTCTCTGACGGGTATTGCGGGTGTATACTTTTGGTTGCAGATGGAATTTGTCGCGGCGGTCCAGATCGTGGTGTATGTCGGCGGGATCGTGGTGCTGATCATTTTCTCGATCTTTCTTACCCAGCAGTCGGGCAAGGATCTGCCGCCGCCGGTGCGGGTGCGGGCGGTGTTTTCCGCGCTGGCGGCGGGTGCGGGTTTCGTATTAACCTGTCTGATGCTGTCGCAACATGCATTTCCGGCGGCGGTGGGGAATCGTGGGGAGGCAGTCGCCGGCGTGGGTACGATCGGGGCGCAGCTGCTCAGCACGAAGGAGCATGGGTACGTATTGCCTTTCGAAGTGATCAGTGTCCTGTTGCTGGCGGCCATGATCGGCTGTATCGTTATTGCGATGAAAACAAAACCGGATAATCAATGAGCCAGGTACCCTTGACCCATATTCTGATCGTCAGCTCAGCCCTCTTCTTTATCGGGATGTACGGCTTATTCACGCGGCGGAACCTGATCACGATGCTGATGTCGGTGGAGCTGATCCTGAATAGCGCAAACATCAATTTCGTCGCCTTTAACCGGTATCTATACCCGGAAAGGCTGGACGGGGTCTTCTTTACGCTGTTCATTGTGGCGATTGCCGCTGCGGAGGCGGCGGTGGCGATTGCGATCATTATCAATTTATACCGGAATTTCAAGTCCATCGATGTGGAGGCGGCGGATGAAATGAAATTCTGAAAACTGCGTTATGCCAAACTCTGCTTATATCGTGCTGATCCCGCTCTTGCCGCTCGCCGGGTTCGCCATCCTTGGCCTGTTCGGCAGGAAATATTTTCCCCGGTCTTCGGGGTTCATTGGGACTTGTCTTGTGCTGGTTTCTACGGGGCTGGCGTTTTGGGTAGCCTATCAATATTTCTCTGCTTATCTGGCCGGGGGGAGCCGGGAGATTGTTCCGGTGAAACTAAGTTGGCTGACGTTTTCTCCCGGGTTTTCGATCGATATGAGCATTATTCTCGACCCGATCTCGGTGATGATGATCGTGGTAGTGACATTTATCTCCCTGATGGTCCACATCTATAGCCTGGGGTATATGAAGGGGGAAGCGAGGTATGGGACCTATTTTGCGTTCCTGGGTCTATTCACGTTCTCCATGCTGGGGCTGGTGTTGGCGGAGAATCTTCTGGAGACCTATATCTTCTGGGAGTTGGTCGGCTGTTCGTCGTTCCTGCTGATCGGATATTATTTCGACCGGCCGTCGGCTGTCAAGGCGGCCAATAAGGCCTTTATCGTTACGCGGTTTGCGGATCTCGGCTTCCTGATCGGGATACTGATCCTGTCATTCCATGCGCAAACACTGGATTTCCGGACGCTGATGTCGAGGCTTGCGGAACCTGATTCACGGCTGGCAAGTATTACAACTACCTCTTTCCTGGGAATCTCGCTGCTTTCCTTGGGGTTGGCACTTGTCTTTGTGGGTGGGGCGGGTAAATCAGCTCTTTTCCCCCTGCATATCTGGCTTCCGGATGCGATGGAAGGTCCGACGCCGGTCTCGGCGCTGATCCATGCGGCGACGATGGTGGTTGCGGGAGTATACCTGGTCGCCAGATTGTACCCGGTATATGCTATTTTCGGCTCGGGGGTATTGCAGTTGATCCTCTACGTCGGCGCTGCCTCTGCCTTGCTTGCGGCAATCATGGCCTGTACCCAGACCGATATCAAGCGGGTGCTTGCTTATTCGACGATGTCGCAGATCGGGTACATGATGTTTGCCCTGGGGACGTTCCACCCCGGAGGGGAAGCTGGGACACTGGGATATACGGCGGCGATGTTTCACCTCTTTACCCATGCCTTCTTCAAGGCCCTGCTCTTTCTCTGCGCAGGGGTGATCATCCACCTGGTACATAGTAATGAAATGACGGATATGGGTGGATTGAGGAAACTGCTGCCGCTGACGCATGCTTGTTTCCTGATCGGCTGTCTCGCGATTGCGGGGATCCCGCCTTTCGCAGGGTTCTTCAGCAAGGAGGATATCCTGCTTGCGGCGTGGCATGCGAATAAGCTGGTGTACTTTATCGGGCTGTTCACGTCCGGGTTAACGGCGTTTTATATGTTCAGGCTGTATTTTTCTATCTTTTGGAGCCGGCCGGTGCAGGGGGGTGGCGGTCATCACAGGGAGGCTCCGGGTGGCCATCATGGTGAGGCTCCGTTTACGATGAAGATCCCGCTGGTCATACTCGCGTTGGGGGCGGTGTTTGCGGGCTTCGTGCCGTTTTCCCGGTTGGTGACTCTCAGCGATACGCCGATTGCCGAGCACAGTGTCGGGTTCTTCTGGGTATTTCCGGTTGCGGCGGCGCTTATCGGGTTGGGGATCGCGGGGTATCTATACCGGGTGGCGAGCGACAGGCCAGAGCGGGCTGCTGCTTCGATAAGGGGCTTCTACCAATTTGCCTACCACAAATTCTATATCGACGAGGTATATTCGTTTATTACGAAGAGGATTATTTTCAATTGGATCGGCAGGCCGGCGGCGTGGTTTGACCGGAACGTCGTAGACGGGCTGATGAATGGGCTGGCGATGCTCACGGCGCGGATGTCTGCCGCGATCAAAGGGTTTCAGTCGGGTAAGGTCCAGGATTATACCTTATATTTCTTTGTCGGGATAGCCGGATTGGCGGTCATCTTTATTTATATATACACATGAATCTGTCTTTACTGATCTTAGTGCCATTGGTTACGGCGGTTGCAGTCTTGTCGTGCAGTGGTCTCAACAGGGTACGTTGGGTATCCCTTGCAGGGGTCACGGTGCAATTGGTATTGGCCTTCGTCTTGTTGGCGCTATATTGGAAGGAGAGGGCAAGCGGCAACCCCGCGGCGATGCTATTCGAGTCCCGGCATGTGTGGTTCCCGGCGTTGAATATCTGGTATGATCTGGGGGTGGATGGTATTTCCGTCGCGATGATCCTGCTGACTGCCTTTGTGATGATGGCGGCAGTGCTGGTATCATGGAGGATCGGGACGATGGGGAAGGAGTTCTTTGTCCTGTTGCTCTTTCTTTCTGCCGGCGCCTATGGTTTCTTCCTATCGCTGGACCTTTTTACGCTTTTCTTTTTCCTGGAGATATCGGTGATCCCGAAATTCCTGCTGATCGGGATATGGGGGAGTGGGAAGAAGGAGTATAGTGCCATGAAACTGGCATTGATGCTGATGGCGGGGTCGGCGATGGTGTTTGTTGGGTTGCTGGGAGTGTATTATAGTTCGGGGGGTATGGACGGTGCGGGAGGTGTGCATACGTTCGACTGGCAGGCGATTTCGCGGATGCATCTTCCGGTGGCGGTGCAGCGCACTTTCTTCCCTTTCCTTTTCGTGGGATTCGGCGTTTTCACGGCGCTGTTCCCCTTCCATACCTGG
>DATMLR010000478.1:0-8056 GCA_035570015.1 Puia sp. | reverse complement strand
CCAGGCAGTACGTGCCGCGCTGGCTAATCCGGTAAAGAGTTTACGGTCCGAGTAGGGCGGTCACTTAGTTGGGAAGAATTCATAGCAATCGGCGAAAGCAGCCGTAGTGTCCTGGTTGAAACCGGTGGCGACAAACCCTCTTGTTGTGGCTACCCCTTCTGTTGCCGGGACTGTGGTAAGCGTGAATCCTATTGCGCCGGCCCGGGGAGCGCCCTGGAAGGATTGTCGAGCTGTCCAGAGATCCGTATAGAAGTCATATTCCCAGGTAGAAACGATGTCCGTACCGTTGTTGGACCCGAGCGTAATGTATGCCTTGTCGCCGGTGGGCTGACCAAGGATCAGGAAACCGCTGCCTTTTGTGCGAATGATATCCGTGTAGCCGTCATCGAAGCTGGCAGCGTTGGTATTGTAGATGTCCAGATGCCTGATCCACGCTGAGGTATCTTTGTCGTTGCGAGGGGCAAAGCTCCAGAAATCATAGCACAAATTATTGATGGCCCACAGCTTTCCCGGCGTATAACCGGTGACGAGATACCCCTGGTTATTATAGACAAAGCTGACAGCGGCGGACCGGGGAGTACCCGGATAATTAGACTGCTGGATCCATGTGTTAGCGGTCGGGCTGTACCGCCAGACATCATTGAAATAATACTTGCCGTCCGTCCCGGTCAATACATAAGCTGTTGTATCAAAACTGAATGCCGCCGCATCAAAACGCGGATATGACGTGCTTTCTGTATGGATCGAATCTATAGGCGACCAGGTATTGGCGCCGGGGTTGTAGGCGTAGAAGTCGGCGAGTGCGGTAACCCCGTCATTGGCAAGACCGGACCCGATATAGCCGGTATTGCCGATGCTAAATCCGACCGCATTGCTCCGGGGCTGTCCAGGAAAGGCCTGCAGCTGGGTCCAGGACCCATAGGCGCTGTCATATCCATAAGGCAAACCGACGGGTACCACGGCAGGTGTATACCGGAACAAAGTTGTCAGCTTCTGTGAAGGTGTAAGCGGGTTCAGCCCTGTCCCGACATAGGCGAGATTGTTCACGGTAAAGGAGGCGGCTGCGCCAAAAGCGGCTATACCCGACAGCGATGCGCGGCCTACCCAAAGGCCACCTGTATAAGTAGTAGACAATTTGGTCCTTTTGCAGGAGAAAAAGATGGCCAGTATCATCAGCGTGATTAAAGCAAGGTTAACCCGTCTCATGTCCTCTTGATTTTAAGCTAAAGTATAGGCTTCAGGTAGCGCGCGCTTGTTAAAATGTATTGCAGGGCATGTTCAACATACCACTCAGCCGATTTCATATACCGATCATCCTTCGGCGTTGTCAGGAATCGATCGTCAAATGGGCGAATCACCGACAAAAAACCGGTGTTCATCGCATCTGGCGACAAAAATCGTTAAGGGATTTAACAACTTCCTCCGTTGCTCCCTATTAACAGAAGCGGGCGGCAAACGCGGGTTAGCTTTGTTCCAACAAAAATCGCAAGTATGAAAAAGTTTCTTTTAGGCGCTGCTCTCCTGATGGTCATCAGCTCAACCTACGCCCTGCCATTGACGAAACATAGCGAAGAACGCAATATCCTTTCGAGTGAATTACCCGCCAGCTTGCAATCGGACATAAAGTCTGCGTATGCCGGTTACTGGATCACCGAACTGACGGAGGAGGGCGAGGGGAAGCATGTGAAATATTCCCTGACGCTGGAAAATCCAGACCAGATCGTTCACCTGCGGGCTGATAAATCAAACGAATGGGAGGTTGTCAGCACGGTTGTGAAGGCGGATTAGATCTTATACTGCAGCCCGAAACGCAGGATACGGGCATACGCGCTGTTGAGCCCGCCGATATAACCTGCCATATAGTTCATTAACCCCGCCGAATACCCGACATAGACCGCTGTCTTATGGAAACCGACTTCAACCTGAAGCCGGTGCCGAACATCCAACGAGATCGTCTTCCGGTCCCGTGAGCTGGAGAAGGTCGCGCCATTGCCGGCATCCGCTTTTCCATTCTCCGCTGCGCTAAAACAATACCCAAGGTCCAGACCTCCCGTCAGATCGACGGTCAATTTCCCCGGCGTGAAGCGATACCCGAAAGACGGGAACAAATTTATAAATTGGGAAGTCAGAATGGTATGCCCGTGTGCGGTGAGGCTGTACGCGTCGACGCCGTTAAACACATTGACACTTGTCAGGGAGACCTGGCTCCGAAGAGCTTCATAGCCCAGACTGACCCCAAAGAGAAGTCGCCGGCGGGTAACCCGCTTGAGCTCCGCCGAAAGCCCGTCACACCAGCCGACCCTTGAGCCGTAGGGGTCGTTGGTATAGCCGGAAAGCTCCGTGGTACTGTTGATGGCGCTCGCGCTGACGGCGGAATGTCCGGTAAAGTAAAAGAGACCGGAGTTGAGCGAGAGAGCGAATTCCGTCTTTTGGGCGAAGAGGGTCCCTATTGACAACAAACCGGGGAGGAGCAGCAACACTTTTCGCATCGGCGATGAATTAGTCCAAACGGGTGACAAGGTGCCTCGACGAAACGTTGCATCAAGGGGCTTAAAGCGCCCAGGTTCGGAGCCCGATCCAACCGTTGGACCAGAGCAGGATCAAAAGTATACAGCAGGAGAGGCTGGACAGCAGGAAATAAGTGGCGGCCCGGCGGCTGGCCCACTTTCGGTAAAGGAATAGCGAAAAAAGAAGGCAGGTGAGTGTCGCTGCGCCAAAAAGCAAGGTGCCGAAAAAAACAGTCAGAGTGGACAAATTAATCGTACGCAAGAGACTCAGTCGGTAGGAATACTCCTGAACACTTTCCAGTACGGAGACGGCGAGTGCCAGTCCCACCAGGCCAAGCATCAACAAAATGCGCAGGAACGCCGGGTTTTTCCGTACTTTTCCCGCAATCAGCTGCACGATTGCCAGCAGGCCGGAGAGCATAGCGGAGGCTGCACAGCCGAGCGCAAGCGCGAGTAATGTTCGTTTGAGGAGTGCCCAGGTATTCGAGGTCTTTTCATAGTAGGCCCCGGCCACGAGCAAGACCCTTTTTCCGGATTCGTTGCGGGTTAGCCGGATCAGGGGTAGATTGTCTCCGACCCAGGCAAAGGTCAGGGGCGCAGTCTGGATAAGTTCCGTCGCGCGGCCGAGCAACGGTTGGTAATAGAGTTTGCCGCCACGAAGGGAAAGGGCGGGTGCATTAACCAGCTTGTCTTTGAAGGCGGCAATTTCGTTTCGTGGGCTTTCGAACTGATAGTGGCCCAGGAAGGGTTGGAGGGCTTTCACATCCAAGGGTTGTGTGGTCAGTGGTTGAGGGGGGTGGCCATTTTCGAGGTAGTTCACGATCAAGGCTTCGATACGGTGCAGGTCTTGATTGCTGTTGCAGGCCAGGACGAACCCTACCTCCAGCTCCCGGTTGTATTTGCAGGCGGAAAAGCAGGTACCGGTGAGCCCGTCATGGCCGTGGAAGGGGTAGGGGAAATTGAGGAAAAAGTCATTTTCGTTCCCCAGACCATACCCGGTTGTGAGCCCCGAACGGGCGGCTAGCGAACTATGCGGGGCCTCCATATCCTTTATGGTTGCTGCCCGGAAAAATGGCGCTCCGTTGCGGAGGAAAAGCCGGACGAAGGCCAGCATCTCCGTCGCGTTCGACCACAACGCCCCCTGCGGCCCGCTGAGTACGGTAACGGAAGGGACCTGGACGGCGAGGTCATGCCTGAGGATGTATTCCCGGGTATCAATAGCCGGGAATTTGCTTCTTAGATTGAAGTTGGAGTGGACCATTCCGAGCGGGATCAGGATATTTTCGGTGAGATATTTTTCATAAGGCTGGCCGGTTAATTTCTCGATGACATAGCCCAAAATATCATAGTTGGGATTGGAGTACGCAAACCGCTCCCCCGGCGGCCAGCGGCAGGTGAGGGACGGCTGTTGCGCCAGTGCCATTTGCCATCCGTTGTTCTCCATAGTATCCAGGGAGTACATCCGGTTGAGCTTCACGTCATCAAAACCCGTGGTATGTTCCAATAAGTGGATGATCAGGAGCGGGTGCCGACTTTCCCAGGGATTGTGAAAGGAGATCTCCGGGGCTATTCGTTTCAATTCATCGTTCAGTCTAAGTTTCCCTTCACTCACCAATTTCAGGATGCCCAGGGAAACAAATAGCTTGGTAATCGATCCCATCCGGAACAAGGTCTGGGAATCGACTTTCCGCCCGCCTTCCAAATCGGCGTAGCCGAACCCGCCAGAGAAGATTACTGAATCGCGCGTGGTGATCCCCAGCATCAATCCAACGATATGTTGCTGACGTACGATCGACGCGATAGAATCTGTCAAACTATTGATAGGGGTGGCCTGCATTGTTTGTTGTGAAAAACAACCGAAAGAAAGGAATATAAAAAAAAGGGAAAGTAGGAATTTGCTGGAGATACTCACGGACAGGTAATTTACCAAAGATACGTATCTTCATTTTCTACCACTAAACGACTAACATGAGAAACTTACTGCTATTTACATCTATCCTTTCCTTGCCGGTGATGGGCCTGGCGCAGGCCGACCATTCACTGAATTCCTTCTACAAGCCATTGGAATGGCGGAATGTCGGGCCTTTCCGCGGGGGCAGGTCGGTAACGTCCTGTGGGGTGGTCAATAACCCGCAAGTATATTATATGGGTACCACAGGAGGAGGAGTTTGGAAGACTGAGAATGCCGGATGGACCTGGATCAACGTTTCGGATGGGTTTTTTAGAACGGGGTCGGTAGGTGCGGTGGCTGTGGCTGATAGTGACCCCAATGTAGTATACGTGGGCATGGGTGAGCATGCGCCGCGCGGCGTAATGAGCTCCTATGGCGACGGGGTATATAGGTCCATTGACGGAGGACTCACGTGGAAAAGGATGGGGCTTGAGCTCACCAGGCATATTTCAGCTATCCGCATTCATCCGCAGAACCCGGATATCGTGTACGTAGCCGCGCAGGGCGCCATGTATGGAGCTACCGAAGACAGGGGGGTATATCAGTCGGGAGATGGGGGACTCACCTGGAAGAAGGTCCTCTATATCGATGAAAATACGGGTTGCGCCGATCTGAGCATGGACATGAACAACCCCAGGATCTTGTATGCGGCCATGTGGGATTACCGGCGCCTGCCCTGGCAGATGCGCAGCGGCGGCAAAGGCAGTGGTCTCTATAAATCCATCGACGGGGGACTCACCTGGACCAAAATGGTGAAGGGCCTGCCTAAGGAAATGGGAAAGATGGGTATCTCCGTTTCCGGGGCCAATTCCGATAAAGTATATGCCCTGATTGAAAGCGACACCGAAAAGGAAGAAGGTGGTCTCTTCGCCTCCGACGATGGGGGCAAGAGCTGGCACCGGGTGAGCACCGATCACCGTCTCGTTCAACGGGCCTGGTACTATCTCGAAGTGTTTGCAGACCCTCAGAACGAAAATATCGTCTATGTGCTGAACTCGCCCGGGCTGAAATCCATCGACGGCGGTAGAACCTGGTCCAATCTATCGGGTACGCATGGTGATTATCATCAATTGTGGATCAATCCCAGGAACGACAGGAACATGATCATTTCCAATGACGGCGGAGCGGCGATCACCTTCGATAACGGGGAAACCTGGAGTACACAAAACAATCAGCCTACCGCTCAGATATACCGCGTAAATGCGGACAACCTCTTCCCCTATCATTTGTATGGGGGTCAGCAGGACAATACCTCGCTGATGATCACCAGCCGCAATACGGCAGGAGGAAGTATCGGCGAAAAGAACTGGTCCTATTCAGCGGGCGGTGAAAGCGCATTTCTTGCTTTCGATCCTGACAGTCCGCGCTATATCATGGGCGGAAGCTATCAGGGTACTATCGAAGTAGTCGACCGGGAGAGCGAGGAAGGAAAGCCGATCATGATCTCCCCGATACAGTACCAGTCCGTCCAACCCAAGGATATGAAATACCGGTTCAACTGGAATGCTCCTATTATCTGCTCCCGGCACGACCCCCACACCTTTTATCACGGCGGGAACCGCCTCTTTAAGACTTCTGATATGGGAAGGACCTGGGAAGTAGTCTCGCCGGATCTGACGCGGCATGATACGGCGCATATGGGCCAGAGCGGCGTTCCCTACACCAATGAAGGTGCGGGGGGAGAGAACTATTGCACGCTGGCGTATATAGAGGAATCCCCACAAGAAAAAGGAGTGATCTGGACCGGAAGTGACGATGGAGTCGTCAGCCTTACCAGGGATGGTGGCAAGACATGGAGTAATGTTACGCCGGCCGGGCTGCAGGAGTGCCTGGTCAATTGTATCGAGATCTCGCCCTTTGACAAAGCAACGGCCTATATCGCCACTACGAGGTATAAGTTCAACGATCTTGCCCCCGCAATCTATAAAACCACGGACTATGGAAAGACCTGGAAGCCCATCAATACGGGGATCCCTTATGGCGCCTATACCCGAACGATCAGGGAGGACGATACCCGGAAGGACCTCTTGTATTGCGGGACGGAGACCGGGTTCTATATTTCGTACGACGGCGGGGGGCAATGGCAGGCCTTACAGCTGAACCTCCCGGTGACGCCGGTCACCGACTTGATGGTCCACCAGGGAAATCTCGTGGCGTCCACCATGGGTCGGGGGTTTTGGATCTTAGATGACCTGAGCTTGTTGCGTCAATTCAAGGGTGGGGTCGCGGCGAATGATTTCGTTGCGTTTATTCCGGGGGACGCTTATCGCGTATCCGGGTACAGTTCGCTGGATAGAGTACCGAAGGACGACGAGGAAGAGACGCGGCGGGCCGGGCTGGCAGGAACGAACCCTTCCACAGGAGTGGTGCTGTATTATCACCTCCCTTGGAGGCCAGACTCTGCGTCAGCACCGGACACCGCCTCTGGGGCGAAACTGACGCTGGACATTTTGGATGGGGAAGGTAAACTGGTCCGGCATTATTCCAATAAAGAAGATGCCGCTATTGTTCATTTTCCGGGCGGTCCTTCTGCTGATCCCGTTTTGCCTTTTAAGAGCGGGCTGAACCGCTTCGTCTGGAATATGCGTTATCCTACCCTGCCCGGCGTGCCGACGGTATTCATCGAGGGTGAATATGATGGAAGAAAAGCGGCACCGGGAAATTACACGGCCCGATGGAAGTATGGAGGCCTGGAAAAGAGCGTATCCTTTAAGATATTACCCGATCCGCGGATTGCCGCCACAGCGGGCGATTATGCCGAACAGCAGGTTTGGATGGCCAAAACGGAGAATGGCATCCGGGAGATCCATGAGTCGGTATTGCGGATGCGGAAAATAAGGAAGCAAATAAACGAGGTTGTAGAGTTATTGGCTGACAGGCCGGAGATGCGGGAAGTGGTGGACAGCGGGAAGAAAATCGACGCCAAATTATTGAAATGGGAAGAGGAACTGGTGCAAAACAAGGCCCAGAGCAATGACGATGTCATTAATTTTATCAATAAGTTAAGCGCTGACTATATCTTTCTGAGAGGGGAGATGGATGCCAATATTCCGTATATCACCCAGGGGCAAAAGGATCGGTATGCGGAGCTGGATGTCATGTGGCAAACCTTGAAAGGCCGGATGAACGTGCTGCTGGATAAGGAAGTAGCCGGGTTCAACGCGATGTGTGCGCAAAAAAAGCTGGAAAAGGTGATTGTGCCGGTCTATTAAAAGACATAGGGAATAAGGCGGTATTTGACCTTCAGACAATACTCTTTATATCCCGCCAGGTCAGCGGATAACTGGCGCTCTTCGTCGACTGCCCTTATTCCAATCAATATGGCCAGGATTACCGACGGTGGCAAACCCCAAAGAGACCCGAGTGCCAGCGGAGTAAAGAGCATCAATGCGATCGCGCCGGTATACATAGGGTGGCGGACGATGCCGTACAATCCCGTCGAAATAACCTGCTGCTTCTCCTGCACTTCGATCGTGGCGCTGAGATAGGTGTTCTGTTTGAATACATAAAATAAGAAAACAAATGCTCCGGCGCAACCGCCGTCGGCGAAAAAGGAAATGGATGGGGGGACCATTGACCAATGGTCTCGGTGATCAAA